>NZ_SMJY01000049.1:0-31724 GCF_004348355.1 Micromonospora sp. KC721
GTGTGGGGCCAGCAGATCCCGGGGTGGGGTGGCCTGGTCACCGTCGACGCGGCTGGCCAGCAGTTCCACCGCCAGTTCGGCGATGCGTTCCACGTCCTTCAACCTGTGTCGCACGGTGTCCCTCCCGCCGGTCGCGGTGGTGCGGACTCTAGCGCCGCGGTCGGGGCACGTACAACGGTGCCGCTGCCCGGGAGGTCAGCCGGTGGGTGACGGCTGGCGGGGCTCCGCGGTGGCGCCCCCACGCCGGGCCAGCCGGTTGCGGCGGTAACCGTAACCAAAGTAGATCAACGCGCCGAGCAGCATCCAGACGCCGAACCGCAGCCAGGTCTCCACCGACAGGTTCAGCATCAGGTACAGACAGGCCAACGCGGAGACGATCGGCAGCACCGGGGAGAACGGCACCCTGAACGGCCGGTCCAGTTCCGGGCGCTTACGGCGCAGGATCGGCACCGCGATCGACACGATCACGAACGCGCAGAGCGCGCCGATGCTGACCAGGTCGGCCAGCGCCGACAGCGGCAGGAAGCCGGCGAGCAGGGCGACCGCCACGGTCATCACGGCGGAGATCCGGTACGGGGTGCCCCAGCGCGGGTGGATCGCGGCGACCGAGGGTGGGATCAACCCGTCCCGGGCGATGGCGAACCCGATCCGACCCATGGCCACCAGGTCGACCAGGATGACGCTGGTCAGGCCGGCGACCGCGGCGATGGAGACCAGGACCCCGGCCCAGCCCGCGCCGACCGCGTTGAAGGCCGCCGCGATGGGAGCACTTCGGTCGATCTCGGTGTACGGCACCATGCCGACCATGACCAGCGAGACGCCGACGTAGAGCACGGTCGAGATCAGCAGCGTGCCGAGCAGGCCCAGGGTGAGATCCCGGCGGGGTCGCCGGGTCTCCTCCCCCAGGTTGGCCACCGCCTCGAAACCGGTGTAGGCGAAGAAGACCACGGCGGCGGCACTGAGCACGCCGACGAAACCGAACACCGACGGTTCCAGCCCGAAGAGGGCCTGGGTGACCGGCTGCCTGATGCCTTCGTCGCCGGGCCCGGCAGGAGCGGCCGGCGGGATGAACGGGGTGAGGTTGGCGGCCTTCACGAAGAACAGGCCGGCGGCCACGACGAAGACACAGATGCCGACCTTCACCAGCACCAGGAGGTTGGTCACCCGGGCGGACTCGCGGACGCCGACGATGGCGACGGCACCGAGCAGCAGCACGATGCCGATCGCGCCGAGGTTGACGACGCTGCCCTCCTCACCGAACCAGGTGGTGGGCAACCCGAGGAGTTCGGCGAGATAGCCGGACCAGCCGCGGGCCACCACCGCCGCGCCGAGCGCGAACTCCAGTAGCAGGTCCCAGCCGATGATCCAGGCGACTATCTCGCCCATGGTGGCGTACGCGTAGGTGTAGGCGCTGCCGGCGGCCGGCACACTGGAGGCCAGTTCGGCGTAGCAGAGGGCCGCGAGCAGGGCGACCACCCCGGCGATGGCGAACGAGATCACCACCCCCGGACCGGCGCTGTCCCGGGCCTCGATGCCGGTGAGCGTGAAGATGCCGGTGCCGATCACGATGCCGATGCCGAAGCCGGTCAGATCCCGGGCCCGGAGGTGACGCCGCAGACCCGGCCGGTCCTCATCTGCGTCGGTCCGGCTCTGGGCGATCACCTCGCTGATCGGCTTGGTACGCAGCACGGACACCGCGCCCCCCTCTCACCGCGCGACCACCCTGGTCGCGACCGATGACCGGCGTTGTTACCCAGCTCAGGGATCTGTCAATCACCCACCTCAGGTGGGTCTCGCCGCCGCTACCCCCGCCGTCGCCCCGTCCCCGGTTCAGGCCCACTCGCAGCGGCCCAGCTCCCAGCGGGCCGGTCCGGGCTGGCGTGGTGTCACCGACCCGGTGGTGCCGAACCGCACCGAGTCCCCGCGCAGGTCGGGGTGCTCCACCGCGAGGGCCACCGCCGCCGCCTCCTCCAGCCCCCACGTCCCGCCCTCGCCGTACGCGGCGTCGAAGGCCGCGTCGCCCAGCCTGCGTCGCAGCTTCGCCTGCTCGTCGATCCAGTAGGGGCCGTAGATGCCGGGCGAGGCACGTAGCCGTGCCCGCGTCGCCTGGGCCGCGCCGAAGAGCCGCGCCGCGGTGACCGGATCGTCGGCGGCGCACCGCACGGCCACCGCGCTGACCGTGTCGCAGGCCCGCCCGTGGTAGCCGTGACTCATCCGCGACCGCAGCGCCACCAGCAGGTGCTCGTGCGCCGCGACCTGGTCGCCGCGGGTCAGCGCGACCATGCCCAGCAGCATGTCCACCGACCGGCGGCCCCGCTCGACCGGGCGGGCCGCCTCCACCGGACGGGCCGCGCCGAGCAGTTCGGCCGCCTCGTCCAACGCTCCGCGACGCCACAGCAGCTCGGCCAGGTTGTAGACGGCGAAGAGCGCCTCGCCGGCCACCTCCCGCTCCCGCGCCCAGTCGATGACCTCCCGGCAGACCCGCTCCGCCTCCAGGAACTGCCCCATGTCGATCAGCGGCGCGGCCCGCCCGGCCAGCACCCGGGCGAGCAGGCCGGCGTCGCCGGCCTGCCGGGCCGCCGCCTCCGCCCGCCGCGAGTAGCGCAACTCCTCGGCGAACTCACCGTCCGCCCCGGCGTGCAGCGAGTGCAGGTGGTACGCCGCCGCCAGCTCCGCCTCCGGAATCGACTCGCCGGTCTCCGCGATGCGGCCGTGTAGCCGGAACAGCCAGAGCCGGGCCTCCCGGGACAGGCCACGCTCCCGCCACCACTGATCCAGGCCACCGGCCAGCCGCAGCCCGACCCGGGCGCTGCCGCCGGTGGCGCACCAGCGCAGCGCCGCCCGCAGTTCCCCGGCCAGCGGGTCCAGCGCGTACAGGGAGAGGGTGACCGGGCGGCCGTCGGGCCCGAGGTGGGCCTGCTCCAGCGCGTACGCCGACCACGCCACGTGCCGGTCCCGGGCGGCCTGCTCCTCGCCCGCCTCGGCCAACCGCCGGGCCGCGTACGCGCGGATCGGGTCGAGCATCCGGTAGGTGCTGCCCGTGACGTGCGGCTCGGCCACCACCATCGACTTGTCGACCAGCACCGAGAGCGGGTCGATCGGATCCTCGTCGAGCAGCCATTCGACCGTGGGCAGACTGACCGGCCCAGCGAACACCGCAAGCCAACGCAGCAACCGGGCCGCGCGGAGCCCCAACGTCCGGTACGACCAGGTCACCGTGGCCTGCATGGTGAGATGCCGCTCGGCGGCGGACCGCTGCACGGCCCGGTGCGCCGGCGACGGCGGTGTGCTGCCGGACGCGGCGGCGACCAGGTCGACGGTGTCCCGCTGGTTGCCCATCCAGGAGGGACACACCGACGGGGCACTGTCGAGCCGCCCGGCGTCCAGAGTGCCCAGCACATCGTCGAGACGGGCGGCGAGCTGCCCGGCGGAGAGCACCCGCAGCCGGGCGGCGGCCAGCTCGATCGCCAACGGCAGACCGTCCAGCCGCTGCGCCACCCGGCGTAGGTCACCGATCTCCGCCCAGTCCGGCGGTCGGCCACCCCGGGCCGCCGCCGTCCGGTCCAGCAGCAGGGCCACCGCGTCGCTCTCGGCGGGCCCCGGCTGCGGGTCCACCGACAGCGGCGGGATCCGCCAGACCACCTCGCCGGGCAGGTTGAACGACTCCCGGCTGGTGGCCAGCACCCGCATCCCGCCGCCACCGGCGAGCAGTCGGGAGATCACCTCCGCGCAGGCGGCGGGCTGGGCGTCACAGGTGTCCAGCACCACCAGCATCCGGCGTGGGGCCGCGTACTCGACCAGGGTGTCCAGCATCGGGCGGCCCGGTTCCGGACGCAGCCCGAGCACGGCGGCGACCGCGAACGCCACCAGGCCCGGGTCGGTGACCGTGGCGATGTCCACGAACCACACCCCGTCCGGGTACGCCTCGACCAGCCCGGAGGCCAGTTCCACGGCGAGCCGGGTCTTGCCCGCGCCACCGGCGCCGAGGACGGTGACCAGCCGGTGCCGACGGATCAGCAGGTCCAGCTCCGCCCGTTCGGCCTGCCGGCCGATGAAGGAGGTGATCTGGGTGGGCAGGTTGTGGGCCACCGCTTCGGCGGTGCGCGGTCGAGGGAACTGCCGCTCCAGGCCGGGCGCGACGAGTTGGAAGAGCCGCTCCCGGTCGTCGAAGCCACGCAGCCGGTGCAGCCCGAGGTCGAGCAGGGACGCGCCGTCCGGAAGCGGGTCGGCGAGCCGGGCGGTCGACGCGGAGCAGAGCACCTGCCCGCCGTGCGCGGCGGCGGCGACCCGGGCGGCCCGGTGTACCTCCGGGCTGGCGTACTCGCCGTCGCGCGGTTCGGCGTACCCGGTGTGCAGCCCCATCCGTACCCGGGGTGGCGCCTCCGGGTTGGGCCAGTGGTGCGTGGACAGTGCCCGCTGCCCGGCCAGGCAGGCGGTGAGCGCCGCCGACGCGTCCGGGAAGGCGAGGAAGAACGAGTCCCCCTCGGTCAGCAGTTCCGCACCGTCGGTCGCGACGAGGGTGTCCCGCAACAGCCGACGATGTTCCCGCAGCACCGGGCGGTAGTCGGCGCCGAGCAGCTGAGCCAGTCGGGTCGAGCCCTCGATGTCGGTGAAAACGAAGGTCACCCAACCGGTCGGGAGGGAAATCCGTGGCGACATGCGTGGCACCTCCGGCCCTGACGTCAGGTTCGATACTGCCGTATGGTCAGACCGTCACGCATCGTGAGAACGGCCGGGCGACGCCCGACCCGAAGGTGCCACCCGACCTGGCGGACGGCGCGACGGCGGACCGGGCCCGGCCGGCGCGGCGACGGTCAGCCGCAGCAGCCGCCGCCGCAGCACCCGCCGCCGGTCGGGGCCGCCGGGGCGCTCGACGGGACTTTCGCCCCGCCTCGACCGGTGAACGCGACGGTGGACAGCAGCTTGACCGTGTCGGCGTGCCCCTGCGGGCAGGACGCCGGCTCACCGGCGTCGGCCATCGGGCGGTTGACCTCGAAGGTGTCGCCGCAGGCGCGGCAGCGGAACTCGTACCGGGGCATGCTTTCAGCGTACGACCGGCCCTGTCGTCGCGGGGGACATGGGTAATACTCGACGGGTGTCCAGCGGCGAGGAGGGTGCGAGGATGCGACCCCTGCGACCGGCGACGCCGTCAGGCAGCTCCGGCACCGTCCCCGATCCCGACCCGGCGAACCCCGACGGGCCGCAGGCCGACGGGTCCGCAGCGGACCCGGCGCAGGCCGGCGAGGCCCGCCGGGAAGCGGCCGAGGACAAGGTGGTCAAGGGCCCGGCCCGACGGCGGCTGCCGTTCGCGCACGCCGTGCGGCTGCCTCCGCCTCGGCAGGCGGTGGCCGGGGCGGCCCGGGCCACCCGGGCCTGGGCCCGGCGGCCCAGCGGCCGGCTGACCCTCTCCGGGGTGTTCCTCCTCGCGCTGGTCACCACGACCGGCGCGGTGGGTGCCGTGGTGGTCCCGTCGGCGGTGCGGTCCACGACGCCGGTCGCCGCGGACGCGACCGACTCGAGCGTCGCCGTGGTGCCCCCACCGGGGGCGCTGCCCGACGGCACCGCGGCGGTGGTTCCCGGACCGCCCGTGTCCCCCGGGTTCTCCGCCACCGCCGTCCCGGGCGGGGTGGCGACGAGCGCCCCGGCGGCCGTTCCCGGCACCGCGCGGCCGGCCGACGCGATCGCCGAGTGGGCGCGGGTCACCGGCGCGAAAGTGGGCGTCTCCCCGGTGGCGATGCAGGCGTACGGCTTCGCCGAGCTGGCGCTGGCCGAGACGCACCGCGGCTGCCAGCTCAGCTGGACCACGCTCGCCGCGATCGGCTACGTCGAGTCCCGGCACGGGCAGGCCAACGGCGCCACGTTGAAGTCGACCGGCCGGGCCGAGCCGGAGATCATCGGCGACCCGCTCGACGGCAACGGCGGCCGTTCCCTGATCCGGGACACCGACCGGGGGCTGTTCGACCGGGACACCACCTACGACCGGGCGATCGGGCCGATGCAGTTCATCCCGACCACCTGGCAGGAGATCGGCGCGGACGCCGACAACGACGGCCGGAAGGACCCGCACGACCTGGACGACGCGACGCTGGCCGCCGGGCGGTACCTGTGCAAGGGCGGTCGGAACATGACCGTCCCGGGTGACTGGTGGGGCGCCATCCTGTCCTACAACGACGTGCGCCGCTACGCCACCGACGTCTTCGACAAGGCCAACGAGTACGGGCGGACCAGCCGTACGTGACGTGATCGGCCGCATACATTGCCGGACCGGACACTTCCCCCGGACAGCTCTTGCCGGCAAGCTGTACGGGTGATGGTGCGCGAGTGGGATCCCCGGACCGCGTCGTCCGACGAGATCGGATCCGTGCTGGAGACGCTGAACGCGGTCCTGGCGTCGGATCTCCCGCAGGATCCGCCCTGGCGGGAGGGGTCGCTGCGGGAGTATCTGTCCGAGGTGATGCCGGGCGAACGGCGGATCTCCTGGGTCGCCGAGGCCGGTGCCGGCCCCGACGGCACCCCCGGCCGGATCCTCGGGCACGTGCACGTGCTGCTGCTCGGGGACATCGGCGTACTGGAGGTGCTGGTGCACCCGTCGGTGCGCCGCACCGGCCTGGGCCGGCAGTTGGTGCTGACCGCGGCCCGCCGGGTCTACCAGGAGGGTTTCCGCTCGATTGGCGTCGAGGTGGTCGGTGACACCCCGGCCGTCGCCTTCTACGAGTCGCTCGGTTTCGCCCGCGAGTACGTCGAGACCCGCAGCGTGCTCGACCTGGCCTCGGTGGACTGGCCGGCGTTGACCGAGATGGCCGGCGGGGTGGGCGCCGGCTACCATCTCGAGTTCTGCCCGGGCGGGCCGCCGGACGAACTGATCGAGGCGTACGCCCGGGCCAAGGCCGAGGTGCGCGACGTCGGCGACGGTGAGCTGCGCCCCAGTTCGTACGATCCGCAGCGGCTGCGGGACAGCCTCGACACCCTGCACCGGCGCGGCATGAAGCCGTACATCGTGCTGGCCCTGCACGAGCAGACCGGGGAGGTGGCCGGGCTGACCGAGGTGGTGGTGCCGGCGCAGCACCCCACCCGCGCCGACCAGTACGACACCATCGTGGTGCAGGACCACCGCGGCTACGGCATCGACCGGGCGATCAAGGCCCGGATGCTGCTGGAGCTGCGCTCGGCCGAGCCCGAACTGGTCGAGGTGCAGACCTGGAACGCGCAGGCCAACGAGGCCATGCTGAAGGTGAACGCCGAGCTGGGCTACCGCCCCGACCGGGAGTGGTGCGAGTACAGCGTGGATGTCGCGGAGCTGGTGCACCGTCTCGACAGGGCCCGCTGACCTCGACGGCAATTCACCACATCGCCGGCCGGGGGATGGACGGCGGCCAACGACGGCCTTTAGCGTGCGGGGGTTCACGTCCACCCATCGTGGAGGCCCCATGCGCCCGCGCCGCAGATCCGCCGCGCTCGCCACAGCCGCCGCCGTCACCCTCGCGGGTGTCGGCGTCGCACCGGTCGCGGCCAGCGCCGCGCCCACCGACCTGTTCATTTCGGAGTACGTCGAGGGCTCGTCCAACAACAAGGCGATCGAGCTGTTCAACGGCACCGCTTCCGCCGTCGACCTGACGGCCGGCGGCTACCAGCTCCAGCTGTACTTCAACGGCGCCGGCACGGCCACCACTGTGGCGCTCGGCGGCGTCGTCGCCCCCGGCGACGTGTTCGTCCTCGCCGCCTCGTCGGCCGCCCCGGCGATCCTCGCCCAGGCCGATCAGACGTACGCCTCGGCACTGTTCAACGGTGACGACGCGATCGTGCTGCGCAAGGGCGGCACGGTGCTCGACTCGATCGGCCAGGTCGGCGTCGACCCGGGCACCGAGTGGGGCAGCGGGCTCACCAGCACCGCCGACAACACGCTGCGCCGGCTGCCGTCGGTCTCGGCCGGGGACACCGACCCGTCCGACCCGTTCGATCCGGCCGCCGAGTGGGCGGGCTTCCCGACCGACACCTTCGACGGCCTGGGCGCGCACTCCGTGGCAGACGGTGGCCCGGTCGACCAGCCGGCCAGCCTGAACTGCGGCGGCGCGTTGACCGTGGCGGCGGGCGCGAGCGCCACCCGCCAGGTCACCGCCTCCGACACGGACGACACCGTCGTCGACCTCGCGGTCACCGCGGTCGCCCCGACGCCCGCCGCCGGGACGATCACCCGTACGGCGTTCACCCCCGCCACCGCGGCCGGCGGTACGGCCACCGCCACGGTCACCGCCAGCGGCCTGCCCGCCGGGGCGTACGCGGTCACCCTGACCGCCACCGACACCGAGGGCACCACCGCCACCTGCACGTTCACCGTGCAGGCCACCGCGTTGCTGTCGGTGGGCGAGGTGCAGGGCCGTACCGGCGACGACGAGAACGGCCGCGCCGACCGGTCTCCGCTCGCCCCGGCCACCGGCAACGGCACCAGCTCCCTCCTGCACGACGTGCGGGGCGTGATCACGCAGAAGTCCCTCACCCGCACCTCGGCCGGCGCCGACCAGCACGGTTTCTACCTGCAGAGCCGCCGGGGCACCGAGGACGGCGACCGGCTCACCTCGGACGGGATCTTCGTCTTCACCGGGTCGTTCACCACCCTGATCGGTGGCTACACGCCGACGGTCGGCGACGAGGTGGTGCTGCGCGGCCGGGTGTCGGAGTACTTCAACCAGACCCAGCTCTCCAGCGCCTCGCTGGTGCGCAGGCTGGACTCCGGCCTGGACGTGAACACCGCCGTGGCGGTGGCCGACGCGGTCCCGCCGGCGGAGGTGGCCGACGCGGACCGGTTCTGGGAACGGCACGAGGGTGCCCGGGTGCGGGTCCGTGCCGGTAGCGCGGTGACCGGGCCCCGGGACGTCTTCGGCTCCACCGCCGATTCGGAGGTCTGGGTGGTGGACCGGGACGACCCGCTGCTGAAGCGGACCGACCCGTACGCCCGCCGGGTCTTCCGGGACGCGCACCCGCTCGATGACGTGCCGCAGCGGCTCTTCGACAACGGCAACGGCCAACGGATCCTGCTGGGCGGCGGCGGCGTGAAGGCCACCGCCGGGGACTCGACGGCGCTGCTGCCGCCGGCCCGCACCTTCGACACGGTGGCCGCCGACGGGTACGGGGCGGTCTCCTACGGCTTCAACAAGTTCAGCGTGCAGCCGGAGGCGGTTTCGCTCACCGCCGGAGTCGACCCGTCGCGGAACAGCCCGCCGAAGCCGGCCGACCGGCAGCGGGAGGTCGCCGTGGCGACCTACAACGTGGAGAACCTCTACGACCACCGGGACGACCCGTTCGACGGCTGTGACTTCGCCGGCAACGCCGGCTGTCCCGGGGTGAGTCCGCCGTTCGACTACGTTCCGGCCGACGAGGAGGACTACCGCCGGCACCTGGCGGCGCTCGCCGACCAGATCCGCAACGACCTGCACGCCCCCGACCTGGTCCTGGTGCAGGAGGCCGAGGACCAGGACATCTGCGCGGTCTCCGGCGACCGGCTGGTCTGCGGTGACCGCGACGACGCCGACGGAGCCCCGGACACCCTGCAGGAGTTGGCGCTGACCGTGGCGGCCGGCGGCGGCCCGGCGTACGCCGCCGCGTACGACCGGACGGGCGCGGACGCCCGGGGGATCACGTCGGCGTTCCTCTACCGGACCGACCGGCTGTCGCTGGCCCCGGTGACCGCCGCCGACCCGCTGTTCGGTGCCGCCCCGTCGGTGCGGTACCGCGCGGCGGGGCTGCCGTCCAACGCGGACGTGCAGAATCCGAAGGCGCTCAACGCGCAACTGCCGGCCGACACCGACACGTCGACCGGCCGGGACGGGCCCAACGTCTACACCCGTGCCCCGCAGTTGGGCAGGTTCGTGGTGCGGGCGGCGCCGGGATCGACGGAGTCCTTCGTGCTGTACGCGCTGAGCAACCACTACTCCTCCGGGCCGGACAGCCGGGTCGGGCAGCGCACCGAGCAGGCCGCGTACGGGGCGGCGATCGTCACCGCCGTCGAGGAGTCGGACCCGCACGCCCGGGTCGTGTACGGCGGGGACCTGAACGTCTTCCCCCGACCGGACGACCCGATCGCCACCGGCGCGAACCCGACCCCGTCGGATCAGTTGGCCCCGCTCTACCGGGCGGGTCTGCACAACCTCTGGGACAGCCTGGTGGCGGACGTACCGTCGGCGGCGTACTCGTACAGCTTCCAGGGCTCGGCGCAGACGCTGGACAGCATCTTCGTCAACGACACGCTCCACGACGACCTGGTGCAGGTGCGCACGGCGCACGTCAACGCCGACTGGCCGGCGGAGCACACCGGTGACGGATCGCGCGGTGCCAGCGACCACGACCCGTCGGTCGCCCGGTTCCGGGCCCAGCCGGCGCTGCGGGTCGCCGACGTGTCGGTGGTGGAGGGCGACAAGGGCGACCGCACGCTGACGTTCCAGGTGACCGTCTCCCGGCCGCTGTCCCAGCCGACGACGCTCTGCGCCGCCACCGTCGGCCTGAGCGCGCTGCCCTGGTCGGACTTCACCCCGTACGTCGGATGTCGGGTGCTGCCCGCCGGGCAGAGCTCGCTGGCCTTCCCGGTCACCGTCCGGGGTGACCGGCGGGCCGAGGCGGACGAGACGATGGCCTTCGCGGTCGCCGGTCCGTTGCACCTGCGGTACGCCGACCCACTGGCGACCGGCACCATCAGCAACGACGACTGAGTCTCGACCGGTACGACGACGGCCCGCCGGCCAGGGTGACCCTGACCGGCGGGCCGTCACCAGTAGGAACGCGGGCTGCGGGGCGGGGGCGGCACGTTCCGGTACTTCGCCACCCGCACCTCCCACTGGCTGCGCCGCCGCATCTCGTCCCGGACGGCACGGTTGCGGTAGAACGTCTCCGGCGGTCGGGCCAGCCCGTAGATGTCGGCCCACCACTCGCCCGGCTTCGGGTCGAGGATGGTGTCCAGGTGCGCCGGGTAGCGCCGCTCGGCGCCGTCACGGATGTCGTCGCGGTCCCGCATCGGCTGGAGTACCCGACCGCACCGGTCGACGACCGCCAGGTGGAACCCGCCGACGGCGAGGATCCGGTGCAGCACGGCCAGGCTGGGCAGCAGCTCACCCGCCTCGATCCGACCGACCGTCCCATGGTGCAGCCCGGCGGCGCGGGCGAGCTCCCGCTGGCTGCGGTCGGCTCGTCGGCGGACGGCGCGGACGATGCCGGCGACCGGCCAGACGATCTCGGCGTCGACCGGGCCAGCGACCGGCGGGTCGGGTGCCAAGTTGTCCGGCTCGTCGGGTGGTTCGTCGGCGGAGCGGATCGGTTCGGTCATGGCCCCACCGTCGCGTTCCGTCGGGCCGTTCCGCCACCCCGGCGACGCGTCCTGTGGACAACGACGTCCGCTGTGGAAACCCGGAGGGCGTCTGGCCTCGGCTCCGCTCAGCCGGCCGGCTCCCGGAGCGTCCGAGCCCGCCGGAACAGCACGCCGAGCAGGTGCGCGTAGCCGCGCGCGTCATCGATTGCGCGGTGCGTGTGCGGAATGTTGCCCAGCCATTCGGCGGGCAGGGTGCGGGACGACACGTCGGCGACCGGACGGCCGGTGACCGCTGCGGCGTAGCTTTTCAGGCACAGGCCGGGGCCGTCGAAGAGGCGGTCCTTCTCGTAGGGGCCCGGGACCAGGCCGTAGCGGGTGAAGCGTCGGAGGTAGTAGTCGATCCAGGCACCGTCGAAGGCGATCGGCGAGGCGGCGAACATACGAGGGCCTGGCAGGTCGCGCACCCATCCGACGAACCGCGCCATGACCTCGTGGACGGGCTGCGGATCGGTGGTCGCGGCGGCCCACGCCTCGGGGTGGGTCTGGAACCACGCGTACGTGTCGGGGTTCGGGGCCGCACCCGGGAGCGGTTCGAGGACGGCTTCGAAACTGGCCAGTTCCTCGCCGTCGCCGGTCACGGCAACGGAAGCGAACGATCTCATCGAGTTGGGGCCCGGCCACGGACCATCGACCTCGATGTCCGTGACAACGTAGATCCAGTGGTCCTGACTGTCGGTCATTCCGGTCAAAGCAGACCTCCTCCGGTAGCTTCAGGCCGGCAAGAAGTGTGCCACGGCAACCCTCGACGCATTGACCAACCCGGATCCCGGACCCAAATCCGCAACTCTGCGTGACCATTGCCGGCATTCGCCAAAATGTAACCCTCGGTGAACCCCAACGGGTTCCCCTGACGGGCCGCCGTTCACCGGCCGAGCCAAGCCGGCCGTGAGCAGCCATAGTGCCGAACCCTCAACGAAGGTCGGTCACGCCACTCGGACGCTTTGCTCTGCTACCACATACGCACCGCGCACTCAGCGTGGCTGTCGCGTCCATGGCAGCAGAGCAAAGCGTCCGCATGGGGTCCACCAGCAGCAGAGCAAAGAACACGGAGGGTGATACTGGGAACCACGCACGGTCGACCGCGCCGACCCCGGCTCAGTAGCGCTGGCGGAGCAACTGGGCGGCCTCGACGGCCCAGTAGGTGAGGATGATCTGCGCGCCGGCGCGACGGATCGACGTCAGCGTCTCCAGCATCAGCCGCTCCCGGTCGACCCAACCGTTCGCGGCGGCCGCCTCGACCATCGCGTACTCGCCGGAGACCTGGTAGGCGGCGACCGGGACGTCCACCGCGGCCCGGACCGCCGACACCACGTCGAGATAGGGCAGCGCCGGCTTGACCATCACCATGTCGGCGCCCTCGGCGACATCCAGCGCCACCTCACGCAGCGACTCCCGCAGGTTCGCCGGGTCCTGCTGGTAGGTACGCCGGTCCCCCTCCAGCGCCGATTCGACCGCGTCCCGGAACGGGCCGTAGAACGCCGAGGCGTACTTCACGGCGTACGCGAGCACCGCCACGTCGCAGTGGCCGGCGGCGTCGAGCGCCCGGCGTACCACACCGACCTGGCCGTCCATCATCCCGGACGGCCCGACCACGTCGGCCCCGGCGGCGGCCTGGGCCACCGCCATCTCCGCGTACGCGGCCAGCGTGGCGTCGTTGTCCACCGCGCCGTCCGGGGTGAGCACTCCGCAGTGCCCGTGCGAGGTGAACTCGTCCAGGCAGAGGTCACTCATCACCACCGTGGCGTCGCCCACCTCGGCGACGACGTCGCGGATGGCGACGTTGAGGATGCCGTTCGGGTCGATGCCGCCGGAACCGTACTCGTCCCGGGACGCCGGCACCCCGAACAGCATGATGCCGCCCACCCCGGCCTGGACCGCCTCGACGGCGGCCTTGCGCAGCGAGTCCCGGGAATGCTGGAGCACCCCCGGCAGCGACGCGATGGCCCGCGGCTCGGCCAGCCCCTCCTTGACGAACATCGGCACGACCAGCTCGGCCGGATCGACGCGGGTCTCGGAGACCAGCCGTCGCACGGCCGCGTTGCGGCGCAACCGGCGAGGCCGGATCTCGGGGTACGGCATGAGGGACCTCCCGGAACGATCAGCGGAAGCGGAGGGCGGTCGGCCCCTGCACCTTCGAGCCGCGGCGCTGCTTGGCCGGCATGGCGGCCAGCTTCTCGCGCAACTCGACGGCGTAGGCGGCGAGCGCCTCCACCAGGTCGGGCACCGAGGCGTGCGCAGGCTGCACGTCGACCCGCAGGCCGAACTCGGTCGCGGTCTCCGCCGTCTTGGGCCCGATGACTGCAACAACCGTACGGGCGTGCGGCTTCCCCGCGATGCCGACCAGATTCCGCACCGTGGAGGAGGACGTGAACAGCACCGCGTCGAACCCGCCCGACTTGATGGCGTCCCGGATCTCGGCGGGCGGCGGCGCGGCCCGCACCGTCCGGTACGCGGTCACGTCGTCGACCTCCCAGCCGCGCTCGGTGAGCCCGGCGGCGAGGGTCTCGGTGGCGATGTCGGCGCGCGGCAGCAGCACCCGGCCCACCGGGTCGAGGATCTCGTCGTGCGGCGAGAACTCGGCCAGCAGCCCCTCGGAGGACTGCTCGCCGGAGGGCACCAGTTCCGGCTGGATGCCGAAGGCGCGCACCGCGTCGGCGGTCGCCTCCCCGATACAGGCGATCTTGACGCCACCGAAGTGTCGGGCGTCCAGGCCGTGCTCGGCGAACTTCTCCCAGACCGCACGCACCGCGTTGACCGAGGTGAAGATCACCCAGGCGTACCGGCCGTCGACCAGACCCTTGACCGCCCGCTCCATCTGGGCCGGGGTACGCGGCGGCTCGACCGCGATGGTCGGCACCTCGCAGGGGATGGCCCCGTACGCCCGCAGCCGGGCGCTCATCACCCCGGCCTGCTCCTTGGTCCGGGGGACGAGCACCTTCCAGCCGTACAGCGGGCGGTTCTCCCACCAGCTCAGCTTGTCCCGCTGGCCCACGCCCTGCCCGACGGTGAGCACCACCCGGCCGGTGAAACCGAGCGCCGCCGCGACGAAGGAGTCCACGGTCGACGTGGTGGTGTACTGCGTCTCGCCCGTGCCGTCACCGGTCACCCCGACGCCGGTCGCGCCGTCCACCCCGGCGGCGAGCAGCCCGTCCCGGATCGCGGCCAGGTCACCGGCGTCCACCGCCAGGGCCAGCGAGCCCCGGCCGACCGCGGCGGCCAGCGCGTCGAAGTCCAGCGTGCTGACGTCCTCGACGTCGGCAGCGGTCCGCACCCCCGGCAGCGGCACACCGGCGTAGGTGGCCACCCCCTCGGCCTGACCGACCCCCGGCACCACCTCGAAGTGCGCGGCGGTACGCGCCACCGCCTGCACCTCCCTGACGACCGACTCGTGGCCGAACGGGTCGCCGGCGACCAGGTGCACCGCGTTCAGCCCGGAGCGGGCCGCGGAGATGAGCACCTTGGCCACGTCACCCGGGGCGCCTTCGGCGGGCGTGAACTGCGCGTCGGACCTGGCCTGGGCGCGGACGACGTCGAGCAGCGACTCGGGCAGTCCCCGGTCGTACACGACCTGGTCGGCGTCGACCAGGGCGTCGTGCGCCCGGCGGGTCAGCAGGCCCGGGTCACCGGGGCCCGCCCCGACGAACGCGATCCGGCCTACGGGCTTACGGGTGCGGGTCATTCTGTGCTCCCAATGTGCTGGGTCCCCGGGCCGGTGCTTCCGTCGTGGCCGAGGATCGAGTCGGCGCCGAGGTCGAGGAGTTCGGCGGCTAGTGCCTTGCCGATCTCCGCCGCGTCGGCGGGCGTACCGGTGCGCGACAGCCGGAGGTCACGGGTGCCGTCCGGGCTGATCACCGCCCCGCGCAGGTAGATCTCATCGCCACCCGCGCCACCGGCGAGCGAGCTGGTCGGCTCGCCCTCGGCGATAACGGCATAGGCGGCGACAGGTGCCGAGCACCCGGCCTCCAGGGTGGCCAGCAGCGCCCGCTCCGCGACGACCGCGGCGCGGGACGGTGCGTGGTCGAGCACCGCGAGCAGCTCGACCAGATCGGTGTCGTCGGCCCGGCACTCCACCGCGAGCGCACCCTGGGCGGGCGCGGGCAGCATCAGCATCGGGTCGAGCGTCTCGGTGATCACGTCGGTCCGGCCCAGCCGGGCCAGGCCGGCCCGGGCCAGCACGACCGCGTCGAGGTCGGCGTCCGGGCCGAGCACCCGCCCCAGGCGGGTGTCCACGTTGCCCCGGATCGGGGTGACCTCCAGTTGCATGCCGAGGGCGTGCAGCTGGGCGATACGGCGCAGCGCGCCGGTGCCCACCACCGCGCCGGAGGGCAGCTCGGCGAGGGTACGACCGTCCTTGGCGACCAGCGCGTCGCGCGGATCCTGGCGGGGCGGCACCGCCGCGATGTGCAGGCCGGGCGCGGCGGCGGTGGGCAGGTCCTTGTAGGAGTGCACCGCGAAGTCGATGGCGTCGGCGGCCAGCGCGTCACGCAGTGCGGAGACGAAGACGCCGACGCCGAGCCGGTGCACGGGGGCGGATGAGCGGTCCCCGGCGGTGACGACCTCAACCAGCTCGACCTCGCGGCCGGTGGCCTCGGTAAGGGCCTCGGCGACGTGGCCGGACTGGGCCATCGCCAGGGCACTGCCCCGGGTGCCGAGGCGCAGGGGGCGGGTCATCGCTCACCTCCGGGGTACGTGGTGTCGGTGTCGACCACGTCGGGCACGGTGTCCACCGGGGAGGTCTGCGGCACCTCCAGGTCGAACAGTTCACGCAGCAGCGCGGCGTACTGGTCGCCGCCAGGCTCCGCGGCCAACTGGCGTACCCGCACGGTGGGCTGGTGCAGCAGCCGCTGCACCACCCGGTGCACCGTCCGGGCCACCTCGGCGCGCTGGTCCTCGGTGAGTTCCGGGCGGCGCTGGGCGAGCCGGCGCAGCTCGGTGGAGACCACGTCGTCGGCCCGGCCGCGCAGCGCGGCCACGGTGGGCGCCACGTCGGCGCCGCGCAGCCAGCTCAGGAACGCCTCGACCTCGGTGCTGACGATCCGGGTGACCTCGGCGGTGTCGGTGGCGGCCGGCCCGTCGGCGAGCAGGGCCGCCATCCGGTCGATGTCGATCACCTCGACGCCGGGCAGTTCGGCCACGCCCGGTGCGACGTCGCGCGGCACAGCCAGGTCGAGCAGGACCAGCGGCCCCCGGGCGGCGTCGCGCCGGGCCAGCGCCCGGGTCACCACGTCGATGGTGAGGACCGGTTCGTTGGCCGCGGTGGCGGCCACTACGATGTCCACTGTGGAGAGCGCGTGGACGAGCTCGGCCATCGGGACGGCGTTTGCCCCGTACGACTCGGCCAGCCGGACCGCCCGGTCGGCGCCCCGGTTGGTGACGGTGAGCGGGCCGGCGCCCAGCCGGGAGAGGGTCGCGACGCCCAGCGCGCCCATCGCGCCCGCGCCGACCACCATGGCGGGCCGACCGGTGAGGCCACCGTCGAGGTGACCGGCGGCCAGGTCCAGCGCGGCGGTCACCACACTCTGCCCCGCCTTGTCGATGTTGGTCTCGGCGTGCGCCCGTTTGCCGACCCGCAACGCCTGCTGCATCAGCTCGTGCAGCAGCCGGCCGGCGGCGTCGGCCCCGGTCGCCCAGTGGTACGCGTCACGCAGCTGGCCGAGAATCTGCGCCTCGCCGACCACCATCGAGTCCAGCCCGGCGGCGACCCGGAAGACGTGGTCGACCGCGGCGGCGTCGTAGTGCACGTACAGGTGGTTGGCGAGCGCGGCCGGCGCGGACCCGGCCTGCTCGGCCAGCACGGCGCAGATGTCGCCCAGACCGCCGTGGAATCCGGACACCGCGGCGTAGACCTCCACCCGGTTGCAGGTGGAGATCAGCACCGCCTCGGCGACGTACGGCTGGGCGACCAGCCGGTCCAGGGTTCGGGTGAGTTCGGCGGGGGCCACCGCCAGCTGCTCCAGGGTGGCGACCGGAGCGGTGCGGTAGGACGCGCCGACGACGAGCAGTTTCACGTGCCGATCGCCTCCTGGGTGTCGGTGGCGCCGAGCCCGCCGGGCAGGGCGGTGAGTGCGGACCCGCCGGTGGCCGGGAGCCGGGTCAGTGACGCCTTGCGGTGCTCGTGGAAGGACAGGATCTGCAGCTCGATGGCAAGGTCGACCTTGCGCACGTCGACCCCGTCCGGAACCGAGAGTACGCACGGGGCGAAGTTGAGGATGCTCGTGACACCGACGGCGACGAGCTGGTCGGCCACCGCCTGCGCGGCGCCGGCGGGGGTGGCGATGACCCCGATCGAGATCGACTCCTCGGCAGCCACCTCGGGCAGGTCGTCGACGTGCCGCACCGCCAGCCCGTTGATCACCTCGCCGATCCGGCCCGGGTCGGCGTCGAGGAGCGCGGCGATCCGGAAGCCTCGGCTGGCGAACCCGTCGTAACCGGCCAGGGCGTGACCGAGGTTACCCACGCCGACCAGGGCGACGGCACGCCGTTGGGTGAGCCCGAGTACGTACTCGATCTGGTCGATCAGGAGCGCGACGTCGTAGCCGACGCCCCGGGTGCCGTACGACCCCAGCTGGGAGAGATCCTTGCGGAGCTTGGCCGAGTTGACGCCGGCGGCGCTGGCCAACCCCTCGCTGGACACGGTCTCGTGGCCGGTTTCGGCGAGGCCGTGCAGGGCACGGAGGTACTCGGGGAGCCGCGCGACGGTCGCCTCCGGCAGGTCCGGGAGCGCCGGTACGGCACCGGTGCGGCCGGGCGCGCCAGGGTGACGGTGCTGACTCATGAGACTCCGTGCGGTGCGATCCTCGGCCGGCGACCGACCGTTTCGGGACTCCCGCTGGCGACCGAGGTTGCCGGCTGTGCTAGCAGGGCGCGTCGGAACTACAGGGTAGGCGCTTGTGAAGAGCTGCACAAATCGCGATCTTGGGCCGCGGCGACGCCCGCTCACCAGCCCCCCCCATTCCGCAAGATCGATATTGGTCCGGTCACCGACACCGTCGCGCGATTATTGCTCAATCCCGACTTCTCTCACCAATCACGCTCGGTCGGAGGGGGCGGGCCAGGGCAGCGCGGTGGCGAGGCTCACGGCGGCGGTGAGGGTGTCCGCGGTCAGGTGGCCGGAGGCGCGCAGCCGGTGCGGGTCGGAGAGGCCGCCGGTGTAGAGGACGCACCGCGCGCCCACGCTCTCGGCCGCGTCGGCGTCGTCGAGCGAGTCACCGACCAGCACCACCTCGCCCCCGTCGAGGCCCAGCTCGGCCAGGTGCTTGGCCAGCCATTCCGCCTTGAAGCCCCCGCCGACCGGGGCGCGCAGCCCGTCCACCCGGGTGAAGTGCGCAGTCAGCCCGTACGCACGCACGGTCGGCACCAGCTCCTCGTGGAACCACATGGACAGCAACGACTGGGTGCCCGGCCACGCGGCGATCGCCGCGGTCGCGTCGGCGGCCAGTGCGCAGGAGGCCAACCCGACCCGGTACGCGTCGTGGAAGATCCGGTCGAGGGCGCCAAACGCCTCGGCGTCCACCGCCCGGCCGAGCATCTCGGCGTAGTAGTCGGCGATCGGCCGGCGAAACCGGACCCGGTGCTCGTCCGCGGTCACCGACCGGCCACCGGCGCTGGCGAAGGCGACGTTGGTGGCCGCCACCACCAGGTCCAGGTCGTCGAGCAGGGTGCCGTTCCAGTCCCAGACCAGGTGGGGACCGGTCGTCCCGGTTCGCGCGGTGATCACAGCTGCGGGGTGGTCAGGTCGCGCAGCAGCCGCTCCTCCTCGACCCGCCAGTAGCCGTGTTCCTTGCCGTCGAGCAGCACCACCGGCAGCCGGTCGCCGTACTCGCGCTCCAACTCCACGTCGCCGGTGACGTCCTTCTCCACCCACCGGTCGCCGGTGACCGCCACCACCCGGCCGAGCGCCGCCTTGGCGTCCTCGCAGAGATGACAACCGGGTCGGGTGATCAGGGCGAGCCGGGCGTCAGTGGACATCGGGCACCTCCGTGGGGCGGGCGGCCGGGACGGGCCGCAACTGGGTCTTGCGTACCTTGCCGATCGCCGAGTACGGCAGCTCGTCGACGAACTCGACGGCGGTCGGGCACTTGAACCGGGCCAGGTTACGCGCGCAGTGGGCCAGCAGCTCCGCACCGGTCACCGGGTGGCCCGGCACCGGCACCACGTACGCCCGGACAGTCTCGCCGGTACGCGGATGCGGCACACCCAGGACGGCCGAGCCGGCCACTCCCGGGTGCGCGTCGAGGACCAGCTCGACCTCGTGCGGGTAGACGTTGAAGCCGTTGACCAGGATCAGCTCGCCCAGCCGGTCGACCAGGAACAGGTCCCCGTCGGCATCGGCGTACGCGATGTCGCCGGTGGCCCACCAGCCGTCGGCGTCCGGCCCGCCCCGGCCGTCCGGCCAGTACCCGGTGAACAGGTTCGCGCCGCGGACCACGATCTGGCCCGGGTCCGTGCCGGGCGAGGAGTCGGCGAGGAACGGGTCGTCGGCCTCCTCGTCGGCCACCGGTACGCCGTCGCGCCACAGGTCGACGCCGTCCGCGCCGACCAGGCGGAGCGCGACCCCGGGCAGCGGCCGGCCGATGGAGCCCGGCTTGGGCTCCCCGCCGACGAGAGTGGAGGTGAGCACCGGCGCGGTCTCGGTCAGGCCGTACCCGACGTGCACCGGGTGCCCGGTGGCCTCGGTGAAGCGCGCCGCGGTGGCCGGGTCGAGCGGCGCGGCGCCGCAGACCGCCAGCCGGACCGACGCCATCGCCGCGGCGACCGTGTCCGGGGCCGCGGCGGACCAGGCCTGGAACATCGACGGTACGCCGACCAGCACGCTCACCCGGTGCCGGGTGATCTCGTCGAGCGCGCAGTCGGGGCCGAGTTCGTCGACGAGCACCCCGGTCGCGCCATGGTGGACGACCGCGCCGAGCCCCGAGTTCAGCCCGTACGCGTGGAACAGCGGCAGCGCGAGCAGCACGGTGTCGTCCGCCCCGAGCACCGGCGGCTGGATCCGGGCGAGCTGGTCGTGGTTGGCGGCGAGCGCGCGGTGCGGCAGCATCGCCCCCTTGGGGCGTCCCTCGGTGCCAGAGGTGTAGAGCAGCGCGGCGAGGTCGGCGGGCTGCGCCGTCGGCGGCTCGCCGGGCTCCTCGGGGAGGGTGGTGTGCACGGCGGTCAGCGCCGGCAGTTCGTCGCCGCCGCGGCCGACCCGCTCCCGGACCTCCTCGGTGGCCAGCAGCAGCGCGGCGCCCGAGTCGGCGAGCACGTGCCGCAGCTCACGGCCGGTGTAGCCCGGGTTGACCGGCACCGCGACCAGTCCGGCGCGCAGCGTCGCGAGGAAGGCCACCACGAAGTCGGGCGTGTTCGGCAGGGCGATGGCCACCCGGGCGGGCGGGCCGCCGTCCCCGGCCGGCACGGTGGCGGCCATGGCACGGGCCACCGCCGTCACCCGATCATCCAGTTCGGACCAGGTCAGGGTCGCCTCCCGCCAGTGCACCGCAGGGCGGTCGCCGTGATCGGCGGCGGCCCGGCGGAGCCGGTCGGCGAGGTGGGGCGCGAAGCTGTCGGCGGGGTCCTGCACGGTGGCTGAGTCTGGCACAGCGTCGCCCGCACAGCCATGCCCCGCGCACCGGCACCATCGTCCACTTCACCCGCGACCTGGACTTTTCTCTCAGATCAGGTCGTGACGTGAAAGTCAACCGCACATGACGGACAACGGGTCCGCCAGTGGTGCGACCCGGACGGGAAATACTTTGGCCCTGTGTAACGGACTTGCCACGCGCGGGTGACGTTGGCCCTATCATCACTCGGGTCGGCTCACCCCATTTGCCGTGAGTCGACACCCCTCAGCCCGAGGAGGCCCCCGTGCCTGTGAGCGCATTGGACCAGCACCTCAAGGGGATGTGCCCCGCGTGGGCACGCCCCCGGACGGCCCTGCCCGTACCGGGCGGGCCGGATGCCGCGACGACCCGTCGTCGCGCTGCCCGGCCGGTCGCACCGCGCACCCGGGAGGCACGGTGAGCAGCTTCGGCTACTCGGAACGACCTGCCGGTCTGGCCGGCTCCGCGCCCCGGACATCGCCGAACGAACGCCTCGACGCCGGCCGGCTCCACCAGCGGCCGCACCACAACGAGGCGCCCACCAGGCCGGCCGCACCGGGGGGCAACGCGCCGGCCGGTCGGGTGGTCACACCGCCCCGGCCCACCATGCCGGCGCAGCACCGGCGGGTCGGCGAGCCGGCCGCGGTGACCGACCCGGCCGGCGCCGAGACCGCGGTGATTCCGGCCGTGCCGGCCGGCGACACCGCCGTCCTGCCGGCGGTCCCCGCCACCAGCCCGCCGAGCACCGGCTTCCCCAGCCGGCCCGACCCGTCCGATCCGGCCACCGAGGTCTGGACACTGGTCGAACGGTCCCAGGCCGGGGACGCCGAGGCGTTCGGCCTGATCTACGACCGGTACGTCGACACCGTCTTCCGGTTCGTCTACTTCCGGGTGGGTAACCGGCAGTTGGCGGAGGACCTGACCTCCGACACCTTCCTGCGCGCGCTGAAACGGATCGGCAGCTTCACCTGGCAGGGCCGGGATCTCGGCGCCTGGTTGGTGACCATCGCCCGCAACCTGGTGGCCGACCACTTCAAGTCGGGCCGGTACCGCCTCGAGGTGACCACCGGCGACGTGCTCGACGCCGATCGCGAGGACCGCGGGCCCGAGGGCAGCCCGGAAGCCGCCGTGGTGGAGCACATCACCAACGTGGCCCTGCTCACCGCGGTCAAGCAACTCAACCCGGAACAGCAGGAGTGCATCGTGCTCCGCTTCCTTCAGGGCTTCTCGGTCGCCGAGACGGCCCGGGCGATGGGCAAGAACGAGGGTGCCATCAAGGCGTTGCAGTACCGTGCGGTCCGCGCCCTGGCCCGACTCCTCCCGGACGGCTTCCAGCCCTGATCACCGCCGGTCCTGACCACGACCGGTCCGTCGCCCGGCGGCCGGGGTCCGGCGGGCACCCGGGTCCCGTGACGGTCCTCACTCGTCGTGTTTTAGCCACTGACGTCCCGTAACCGCCACCGGGCGCGGTCCGTTTCTCCGGGTGCGACCCGTGGTTGTCCCGGCGTCCCCCGGGCCACCCGGTCCGGCTCGTACGGTCGGCGCAGATGCCGTCCGTCGGCGTCACGCTGCCACCGGTCGCTGGTGACGACCGCGGCCTACCGGCCGGACAGCGAGAGGGGGTGCCTGCGGTGGACAGTTACCTCTTCTCCCGTCGGCGGGCCGCACGCTTCGCCCAGCTGCTCGACGAGGCGAACGGCGGGCGGCGGCATCATGTCCGGTCTCGTGCCGACGACCAGCTCGTCGCCCTCGTGGCGGTCGGCCGGCGGCTCACGCAGGAACGACCGGACGTCGAGGTGGAACCGGACTTCCGCGTCGGACTGCGGGCGATGCTGGTGGCCACGGCGGAACGGGAGGGCCCCGGCGCGACGGCCGCGAGCACCCCGGACGGCGCGGGTGCCGGCACCCGTTCCTCGCTGCTCGGCGCGGTCACCGCCCGACAGGTTCGGGCCCGGGGTGCCGTCCTGGTCGGCATCGCCGCCGGCGCCATCGCGGTGTCGGGCATCTCCGCCGCCAGCGAGGACGCGGTTCCCGGTGACGCCCTGTACGGCATGAAGCGCTCCACCGAACGGGCCCAGCTCGCCCTGGCCAGCTCGGACCTCAGCCGCGGCCAGCTGTTCCTGGACTTCGCCCGTACCCGGCTGACCGAGGCCACCACCCTCCGGGGCGACCTGCCCGGCTTCACCGCCGTGCTCGAGGACATGGACGCCGACACCCGCCAGGGGGTCCGCCTGCTCACCACCGCGGCGGCCCAACGGTCGGACACCGCCGGGCTGGACGCCGTGAACACCTTCGTGGCGGGCCAGCGACGCGCGGTCGGTGGGCTGCTCGACGGGGCCGACCGCGCCGAACGGGACCGGGTCCGGCGTTCCCTGGCCCTGTTGGACGCGGCCCGGAAGCGCTCCGACGCGCTGCGCGCCGCCATCGCCTGCGGGTTGCCCACCCCGGTCTCCGGCGACGCCCTGGGCCCCACTCCCGCGACCTGCCCCGAGCAGCGCTGACCCGCGAGGCAGTTCACATCACAGTTACCCGTTGGGGCGATCGTCTGTGATCGACACCCGACTAGGCTCAGGGATGCAGGAGCGCAGTGGCGTACGGAGGGAAGTGCCATGCCCCGCATCCGCAGGATGACGGTCAGCACCGATGTGCACGGGCACACCGCCGGCTGGGCCGAAGCCGAGGGGGACCAGCTGGTCCCGGTGCTGCCCGATCCCCACGCCGCGGCCTTCTTCGACGTGGACAACACGATGATGCAGGGCGCGTCGATCTACTGGCTGGCCCGGGGGCTCGCCGCCCGCAAGTACTTCACCACCACCGACCTGGCCCGCTTCGCCTGGCAACAGGCCCGGTTCCGGCTGCTGGCCAGCGAACACGCAGGCGACATGTCGCAGGCGAAGGAGGCCGCTCTCGCCTTCATCGAAGGCTGGCGGGTCGAGGAGGTCGAGCGCCTCACCGAGGAGATCTTCGACGAGCTGATGGCACCCCGGATCTGGGCCGGCACCCGCCGGCTCGCCCAGCGCCATCTCGACGCGGGCGAACGGGTCTGGCTGGTCAGCGCCGCCCCGGTGGAGATCGGCCGGGTGATCGCCACCCGACTCGGGCTGACCGGGGCGATCGGCACGGTGGCGGAGGTGGCCGACGGCGCGTACACCGGGCGGCTGGTCGGTGACCTGATGCACGGCCCGGCCAAGGCCGAGGCGATCAGCCAGCTCGCCGAGGTGGAAGGGCTGGACCTGTCCCGCTGCGCGGCGTACAGCGACTCGGTGAACGACCTGCCGATGCTCTCCGCCGTCGGGCGGGCGGTGGCGATCAACCCGGACGCCACGCTGCTGCGGCAGGCCCGCGAGCGGGGCTGGGAGGTACGGGACTTCCGCACTGGACGGCGCGCGGTCAAGATCGCCGTACCGTCGACAGCCGCAGCGGGGTTGCTCGCCGGTGCGGTCACCGCGGGGCTGGCCCTGCACAAGCGCCGCCGCGCCACGCTCTGACCAGGCGCCCGCGCCGGTGCGTCCACGAGCGTACGTGCCGCCGGTGCCGGTCGGCGCCCACCACAGCCGTGAACTGGTCAGGGGCCGAACGGGTCCGGGCGGCGTTCCAACAACTGGTGCAGGGTGTGCTGGATGGTTTCCCGGACCTGGTCGGCGAGGTTGAACACGACCAGCGGGTCGTCGGCGGAGTCGGTCAGGTGCGCGGTCGGGATCGGCTTGCAGAACTCGATCAGCCACTTGCTCGGCAGCGGCACCATGCCCAGCGGGCCGAGCCACGGGAAGGTCGGCGTGACCGGGAAGTACGGCAGCTTGAGCAGCCGGGCGAGCGGCTTGATGTCGGCCAGCATGGGGTAGATCTCCTCCCCGCCGACGATGGCCACCGGCACGATCGGCGTGCCGGTGCGCAGCGCCGCCGAGACGAAGCCGCCCCGGCCGAACCGCTGCAACTTGTAGCGGTCGGAGTAGAGCTTGCCGATGCCCTTGAAGCCCTCCGGGAAGACGCCGACCAGCTCGCCACCGCCGAGCAGCCGCTCGGCGTCCGGGTTGCAGGCGACCGTCCCGCCCGTCTTGCGGGCGATCTCGGAGACCACCGGCATCCGGAAGACCAGGTCTGCGCCGAGCAGCCGCAGGTAGCGGTGGGCGGGATGCTGGTCGTGCAGGGCGGTGGAGAGGATCAACGCGTCCAGCGCAACGGTGCCGGAATGGTTGCCGACCACCAGGCCGGCGCCCTCGTCGGGCACGTGCTCCAGGCCGGTCACCTCGGTGCGGAACCAGTCACGGTAGAGAAGGCGCAGCAGCGGGTGGAAGACGGCCTCGGTGAGCTCGGGGTCGAAGCCGAACTCGTCCACCTCGTAGTCACCGGAGAGCCGGCGGCGCAGGAACGCCAGCCCTCCGGCGACCCTGCGGTCCCAGTGGTCCCCCGGCTGGTCACGCACGGCCGGCTCGTCTGGCCTGTTCACTGCCGCTCCTGTACGTTCTGGCGAACCTGCCGGATGCTCTCCAGCACCATCTGCTCCGCGGCGGCGAGGGTCTCCCGGGTGAGCACCGCGCCACCACGGTGGGCGCGGATGAAATCGTCGAACGCGGCGGCGGTGGAGCGCGGCGTGAAGCCGTACTCCTGCTCGAGCCGGCTGGTGTCGACCACCCGGCCGTGCACGAAGAGGTCGACCTGGTCGAGGCCGTAGCGGCCGAAGCCGAGGTTACGGACGAGCGCGGCGGCCCCGGAGAGGCCCGGTTCGAGCACCGGCACGGCGACCCGCCCGGCCCGGCGGATCGCCTGCGACAGCGACAGGACGCCCGGCCCGGCGACGTTGTACGTCCCCGGGTGCTCCTCGGCGACCGACCGGTGCAGCACCTCCAGCGCGTCGTCGAAATGCACGAACTGCAATCGGGGATCGCGCCCGAAGACGGTCGGCACGAACGGCTGGGAGAAGTAGCGGGTGAGCGTGGTGTCGGCGGTGGAGCCGATGAACGGCGCGAACCGCAGCACGGTGGCGGTGACGTCGGGCCGGCGGCGGCGGAACCCGCGCACGTAACCCTCGATGTCCAGGATGTCCCGACCGAACCCACCGCGCGGCACCTCCCGGGGCTCGGTCTCCTCGGTGAAGACCGCCGGGTCGCGGAAGGACGCGCCGTACGCGGCGGTCGAGGAGCGGACCACGAGCTTTCGCAGCCGGGGTGCCCGCTGGCAGGCGGCGAGCAGCTGCATGGTGCCGATGATGTTCTGTTCCTTCATCGCCGCCCGGCCGCCGTGCTGCGGGTCGGGAGCGGTGACCAGGGCGAGATGCACCACGGTGTCGACGTCCAGATCGGCGAGGAAACTGCCGAGGGAGGCGAGGTCGAGCCGGACCCGCTCAACCCCGTCGAGGAGGTCGGTGAACTCGGGACCGGGGACGGTCGGGTCGACGCCGATCACCCGCTCGATCCGGGCGTCGGCGGCGAGCCGGGCGGCGACGTGCGCGCCGAGGTAGCGGCCGACCCCGGTCACGACGACGACCCCCGGAGCACCTGGGGTGCCACCGGGGGTCATCGGGAACGCCTTGACCGGCAGGCGGGATCGAGCCGGGACATCCACGGCCTGATCACCTGAGCCTCCGAGGGTCGACAGTTGGGCAGGTGTGCGGAGCCGGGCGTGGCCCGGCTCCGCTCACTTGCCGAGGCGGCGACGCTGGACGCGGGTCTTGCGCAGCAGCTTGCGGTGCTTCTTCTTAGCCATGCGCTTGCGACGCTTCTTGACCACCGAGCCCATACGACAGCCTTTCGATGCAACTTGCGGGGCGGACGTGCGACACCACGAAGGTGGTGCCGGTGACCGCGTGCGGACAATGGACCGGACCAGCCTGGTGGCGTCGGGGCACACCGGCGAGCGGTCACGATCCGCTCCAGGGTAGCCGGAGTGCGTCAGCAGGACCAACGCGCCCCCGTCGATGCCCGTTACGTCGCACTCGGCGCCCGTCAGGCGGTCTCCTGGAACGCGCCCCGCAGATAGTCGTGCACCGCGTGCTCGGGCACCCGGAACGACCGGCCCACCCGGACGGCGGTGAGTTCACCGCTGTGCACCAGGCGGTAGACCGTCATCTTGGAGACCCGCATGACCGCCGCCACCTCGGCGACGGTCAGGAACTTGACATCCGACAGCCGACCGTCGGACGGTGACCCGGCCATGGCTCACCCGACCCATCCCTGCCCGGCGCGTGCCTGCCGAGGAGGCGGTCCCGCCCGGCCGGCAACGCGCGTGTTACCAGTACGGTAGCGGGGCCGTTGTGACCTGCGCGATCCCTTCGTGCAACTGATCATGCAAGGGGCGCTGTTCACCCGGTCGTGACCTGGCGTTTTCCGTCGAAAGCGCCGCGCGTCCCGTTGTCGGGACCACCGGCCGCAGCCTCGATCGCTCAGGCCGAGGCCGACCGGACGTAGCCGACGCAGTCGGCGTGCAGACTGCCCCAGTCGTCGCCGAACACCCGGTCGGCCGCCTCGTCGGCCGACTGCCGGTCGTGCACCACGGCGCGGAAGAAATCCAGTACCTGCTGCTCGCCGTAGCGGTCGACGAGGTGGTGAACGGCCAGGTACCCGACGCCGTAGCTGCCGCCGACCCGGCCCGCCGGGGCGGTGCCGGTGGGCGCGAGGGCGTCCAACCGGCCGTTCCATCCCCCGGCGACCAGCCGCCGGACGTCGTCCAGCGCCTCGTACCGCCGCACCGGCGCCCCGTCGGCACCGGCGTACTCGGCCAGCCCCTCCACCAGCCACCAGGTCTGCCGGCTCGGATGCCCCCGGTCGGTCAGGGAGGCGGCGTGGGTCAGCTCGTGCCGCAGCAGCTCGCCGGGGCCGGTGGCCGGCAACGCGTCCGCGTTCAGCACGATCTCGTGGTGTCCGCCACCGACGCCGACCGCGTACCCGGCGGTCCAGCTCGGGCGACCGCCGCCGTACCAGCGCCGCCACTCGGCGGGACCGGCGTAGAAGACGCGGTACCGGTCCGGGGGTGGCCCCCCGATGACGTACCGGTCGGCCACCGTGGCCGCCTCCTCCGCCGCGGCGAGCAGGTCGGGCAGCGCGCGGCGCAGGGCCGGCGTGGTCGCCACCACGGTCCGCGCACCGACCGCCCCCACCAGTTCGCTGACCTCCCAGGGTCGGACGCCGGCCGGCGCCGCGCGGGACTCCTCGATGGCGAGCAGCAGGGGCGCCGGACCGCCGGCCCGCCAGCGGGTGGCGACCAGCACCGGGCTGGGGGCGCAGTCCGGTACGACCAGGCAGTACCGCACGACAACCGGTTGACGCCACTGCCCCGGCCGCCCGCTGACCGGAGTGGGTGAGCCTTCCGGTACGGCCTGCCACACGGTCACCCGCAGGGCACGCAGCGCGGCGAAGCGGCGGCCCAGGTCGGCCTGGGCGGCCCGGTCGGCGACCGCCAGGAAGCCGGCCCGGTCACCGCCGAGCAGAGCGGCGGCCTGCCGGTCGAGCTGGGCGGCCAGCGCCTCGCCGAGATGACGGGCCACGCTCGGGTCAGCTCCGTCCGCGCCGGTGCGGGTGCTCCCGCCGCGATCCGCCGAGGCGTCCGGCCCGGGGGCGAGCCACACCGCCGACGGCTGGTCGGCGGCCCACCGCGGCAGCCCGGTCAGCACCGCCGCCGGTACCCCGCCGGCCAGTAACGCCAGGATCACCGCGAGCGTCATGCCGAGTGCCCAGCGCGGTCGCGCCGGCCGGGCCACCGGGACCGGCCCGGGTCCGCCCGGTCGCGGCTCGCCGATGCTCACTTCTTCGACAGCAGCGCCCGCCCGAAGAAGGCCAGGTTCGCCGGACGCTCGGCGAGGCGACGCATCAGGTAGCCGTACCAGTCTTCGCCGTAGGGCAGGTAGGTGCGCATGGTGTAGCCCTCGCCGACCAGCCGGGCCTGCTCCTCGGGCCGGACGCCGTACAGCATCTGGAACTCGAACCGGTCCGGGCCGCGGTCGAACCAGCGGGCCCGGTCCTCACCGATGGTGATCAGGCGCGGGTCGTGGGTGGCCAGCATCGGATAACCGTCGCCGGACATCAGGATGTTCAGGCAGCGTACGTAGGATCTGTCCACCTCGTGGGCGGACTGGTACGCCACCGACTCCGGCTCCTTGTACGCCCCCTTGCACAGCCGCACCCGGGACCCCGCGCCGGCCAGTTCCCGGCAGTCCGACTCGGTGCGCCGCAGGTACGCCTGGAGCACCGCCCCGGTCGACGGGTGGTCGTTGCGCAGCTTGCTGAGGATGTCCAGGGTCGAGTCGGTGGTGGTGTGGTCCTCCATGTCCAGGGTGACCGTGGTGCCCGCCGCCTCCGCGGCGACGCAGATCGCCCGCGCGTTGTCGTACGCCAGGTGCTCGTCGAACCGCTGGCCCAGCGCGGAAAGCTTCACGCTGACCTCGGCGGCGGGGGTGAGCCCGGCGGCGGCGAGCAGCCGGAGCAGCTTCACGTACTCGTCCCGGGTGGCGTCGGCCTGCTCGGGGGTGACGGTGTCCTCGCCCAGGTTGTCGAGGGTGACCGCGAGGCCGTCGCCGACGAGTTCGCGGGTCGCGCGCAACGCGTCGTCGGTGCCGCTGCCGGCGACGAACCGGCCGACGACGTCGCGGGTGAACGGAGCCGTCGCGATGAGCCGCTCGACCTGGGATGACCGGGAGGCGGCGAGGATGACGGAACGGAGCATGAACCGAGCGTATCGCCCGGGACCGGGCCCTCGCCCGGGGCTGGCCGGAGGCACCACGCCCGTCAACCCGCCCTGACCGGGCCGGATTTCCGCCGGTGGCGGGGATCGGTTACAACCGTGGACGTGGAACGACACCCCCGCCGCCGGCTCCGGTCGGCCTCCGTGCAACTCGGCGCGCTCACCGCCCTGGCGCTGGCCCTCTCCGGCTGCAACATGACCTCCGGTGACGACGACGACGATGACGACTGCGCGCTGGGCCCGACCGGCGGTGGTGACACCGTCGCGCTGGCTCTGCGCGTTCCCACCGTCGGCGACGCGGATTCCGCCGCGCCGCGCCCGACCGAGATGGCCCTGCCCGAGCGGGGTGGATTCGGCACCCACCTCGCCTCCTGCGGGGGCTGAGGTGCGGCGCGAGACGGCGACGCCCCGGCCCGGCTGGGCGGCCACCATCCGAGAGCAGGGGCTGGTGTACGCCACCACCGAACTTCCCGACGGCGCCACCATGTCGTACTGGGACGAGACGGCGGCGTACGCCTTCGAGCTGGACGAGGTGCTCCGGTTGGAGGAGGCGACCGAGGAGCTGCACCGGATGTCCGTCGCCGCGGCCGAGCACGTGGTGGCCCGGGGTCGCTACGCCGACTTCGGCATCCCGGCCTGGGCGGCCGAGGCGGTGGCCCGCTCACTGCGCGAGGCACCGCCGACCCTGTACGGCCGCTTCGACCTCGCCTACGACGGTTCCTGGCCGCCGAAGCTGCTGGAGTACAACGCCGACACCCCGACCTCGCTGGTCGAGGCGAGCATCATCCAGTGGTACTGGCTGGAGCAGACCCGGCCCGAGGCCGACCAGTGGAACAGCCTGCACGAGCGGCTGGTCGGGGCGTGGGCGGCAGTCGGCGCCGGGCTGCACGACCGGCGGGTGCACGTCTGCTGGTCCGACGAGGAGGAGTCGGGCGAGGACCAGATCACCGCCGGCTACCTGGCCGAGACGGCCCGCCAGGCGGGGCTGGACGTGACGCTGCTGCCCGTCCAGCAGATCGGCTGGGACGGCCGGCGCTTCGTCGACGCCGCGAACCGTCCGGTCACCACGTGTTTCAAGCTGTACCCGTGGGAGTGGATGCTGGCCGAGCCGTACGGCCGTCCGGCGCTGGAGCCCGGCACGCCGACCACCTGGATCGAGCCGGCCTGGAAACTGCTGCTGTCCAACAAGGCGCTGCTCGCGGTGCTCTGGGAGCTGTACCCGGGACACGAGTACCTGCTCCCGGCGTACCTGGACTCACCGCGCGGGATGACCCGGTACGTGGCGAAGCCGCTGCTCGGCCGGGAGGGGGCGGCGGTACGGATCGTCACCGAGGATGCCGAGATCAGCAATCCGGGCGGCTACGGCGACGAGGGCTTCTGCTACCAGGAGTTCCGGGCGTTGCCGTCCTTCGACGGCAATCACGTGGTGCTGGGAAGCTGGATCGTGGCGGGCGAGGCTGCCGGGGCGGGGATCCGGGAGAGCCCCGGCCTGATAACGGACGGTTACGCACGGTTTCTCCCGCACTACATCGACGCGCAGCGACCCGGCTGAGTCGTCTACCGTTGAGGTCGTGAACTTCGACGCGTACGCCCGCACCGGCGTTGATCTCGTCAACGCCGGCCTGGACGACCTCGACGACCTGCGGGCTCTCTTCACCGACGAGAACGCGTGGATGCGCGACGAGGTGTCGGAGCGGGATCTGGCGGTCTTCCGGCGGGCGCGCAAGCGCCTGCGCGACGTGTTCGAGTACGGCACCTCCGGGCGTGACGCGCAGGCGGCGGCGGAGCTGAACGCCCTGCTGGAGACGTTCCCGGTGCAGCCGCGGATCTCCGGACACGATTCCAGCGACTGGCACATGCACGTGACCAGTCGCGGTGCCTCGGTCAGCGCGGAGTACCTGGCCGGCGCGGTCTGGGGGCTGTCGGTCTGGCTCTGCGAGTACGGCAGCGCCCGGTTCGGCGTCTGCGCCGACGAACGCTGCGGCAACGTCTACCTGGACACCTCGTCCAACTGCTGTCGCCGGTTCTGCTCGGAGCGCTGCGCGACCCGGTCCCATGTCGCCGCCCACCGCGCCCGCAAGCGCGCCGCGATCGGGGAGCAACTCCCCGCCCCCGCCCAACCC
>NZ_SMJY01000004.1:0-90367 GCF_004348355.1 Micromonospora sp. KC721
GCCCCCACCTGCACCGCCTCGTAGCCCCTTTCCCGATCGAAGGGTCCCCCCACCAGTAAGAGCTATGTGGGGGGACGCTTCGATCACGCAGTTTCACCCCACAGCGGCACGGGCCAGGACCATTTGATAACCGTTGGGCATGAACGCGGGTCTTGGCCACCAGGCCGGTCCCACCGGCACGATGACCATATCGGTCACCGATCTGGAGGACTTCCTGTGTCAGAGCGCTCTGTTTCCCGCGCCCACCTGCTCCGAGCCGCCGGCCTCGGCGTCGCCGGCACCACCATCTCGGCGGCGGCCACCGGCAGCCCCGCGACCGCGGCGCCCGACCGCCATGAACATCCGAACGTCCGGCTCATCCGCGCGTACTACGAGGCGTATGGTGCCGGCGACCTCACCGCGCTGCGCCGCTTCCTTGCGCCGAATGTCCGGTGGACGATTCCCGGCCATCACCCACTGGCCGGCGTGAAGGTCGGCGTCGCGGAGGTCCTGGCATTCTTCGCTCAGCTCGCCCGCGCCGGCTTCCGCGCCGATCCCATCTTCCTCGCCGCCGACGGCGACTGGGTTGTCGATCTCCACCGCGGCTGGAGCACCCAGCCCGCGGGCCTGGACATCACCTGGGCACTCGCCTTCCGCATCGCCGCTGGCCGCATCGTCGAAGCGATCAACTATCCCGGCGATCAACACGCCGCCGATGCCTTCTTCTGGCGCGTCTATCCGCTCGCGCCGATTCCTGACCGCCTAATGGTCAAGTGAGACGCAGCATGGCGGTACGGACGTCGGCCTCCTGACGTCATGACCCCAGCTGTGATAGCCATGGGTCATGGACGCGCACCTGCGGGAGCTGCGCTACTTCGTGGCGGTCGCCGACGAACTGCACTTCACCCGGGCCGCCGAGCGGCTGTTCGTCTCCCAGCCAGCCCTGTCCAAGCAGATCCGGGCACTGGAGAGACGACTCGGGTTCAGCCTGTTCTCTCGCCAGACTCGCAGCGTACGACTGACACCCGCGGGCGAGGCGTTCCTGCCGGCCGCCCGCGAGGCGATCGCCGCGTTCGCCCGCGGGCTCGAAGCCGCCCGGGTCCTGGCGGACCAGCGCGTCTTCACGGTGGGCATGCAGACCGCAGTCGGACGCGACCTGCAACGGCCGGCTTTGCAGCGGTTCCGCGAGCTGACCGAGCACTGGACAGTCTCGATGCGGCTCATCGGCTGGCATGACCCAACCGCCGGGCTGGGCGACGGCACCAGCGACGTCGCCTTCGTGTGGCTGCCGGTGCCGGGCGACGGACTGCATACCCGGGTCCTGGCCCGCGAGCGGCGATGGGTGGTCCTGCCCTTCGGCCACCGGCTGGCCGGGCATACCGAGATCGCCTTCACCGACCTGCTCGTCGAGCCTTTCGTCGCCCTGCCCGACGCCGCCGGGCCGCTGCGCGATTTCTGGCTCGCCACGGACGCCCGAAACGGCCGCGATCCGCTGATCGGCAGCGAGGCCACCTCCCCGGACGAGGTGTTCGAAGCGGTCGCCTCCGGGCTGGGCGTCGCGCTGCTCGCCGAGGGCAACGTCGGCCTCTACCGGCGGCCCGGCGTCGCCTGCCGGCCCGTGACCGGGCTGGCACCTGCCCAGCTGGCCGTCGCCTGGCGGGCCAACGACCACCGGAAGGTCCTCACCACGTTCCTCCAGGGCCTGCTGGCCCAACCCGCCGATGCCCGAGCCCGGCCTTAGGTGAGCTCCCGTCGTATCAGGTGAACACGGCGTTGCGTGCCCGCACCGACTACGACAGGATCACCGCGTGACGATAGGAGATCACCTATGACAAGCTCTCCTCGACATCGACGGGTGCCCATCATCGCCGCCTCGACCGTTTCGGTGCTGGCCCTTACGCTCGGGCTGCTGGCCCCGTCCGCCGCGGCGGAGCCCACGCACGAAGCGAGGTCGGCGCCGGCGCCGGAAGCCGGGTTGAACGAACTGCGCATGGATGACCCGTCGATCGACTGGCGGGAGATCGTGGTCGACGGCGACGATGTCGAGCGTCGACCGGCCGGCGCGGCGTACAACGTCTTTGGTGGGTTCGGTTCGGTCTCGTGCAACAACACGTCGAACCTGCTGCTGGACTACAAGGAGGAGAACCCGCGCGCCTACTGGAAGATCATGCGGTTGCTCTTCGACCCGGTCGACGGCGCGGGGCTCACGCACATCAAGGTCGAGCTGGGCTCGGACAGCAACAGCTCGTCCGGAGCCGAGCCGGCGACGAAGCGCAGCGCCGACGAGCCCGCGAACGTGCTGCGCGGCGCCGGTTTCCACTTCATCGCTGACGCGCTGAGGATCAACCCCGACATCGAGGTCGAGGCGCTGCGCTGGGGCGAGCCCTCGTGGACCGGCAACGACTGGACCAAGCGGTACCAGTGGTACAAGGAGACCATCGACGCCGCCCACGACGTGTTCGGCGTCGAGTTCGACTGGATCAGCCCGGCGCAGAACGAGGTCCGGCAGGCCACCTACCAGGCGTCCGAACTCAACTGGACGGTTCAGTTCGCCAAGTGGCTCCAGCGTGACGCCGCCGCGCCGGACGCACGCTACGACTACTCGCGGATCAAAATCGTCGCGCTCGACTCCTACCGGGACGGCAACAACGTCGCCGGGCGAATCCTCGCCAACCCGGAAGCACTGGCGCACATCGACGCCCTCGGCTTCCACTACGACATCGTGGGTGGCCCGAATGTCACCCGGCTGAACAAGGAGTACGGACTGCCGATCCTGTACTCCGAGGGTGTCGCCCCGATGATCGACCCGCAGTACCGCCTCGCCGCCGATCCGGCCAGGGGTGGCGTCGGGGGCACCGTGTCCGCCGCCGACATCGCCGACCGCTTCATCAACGCCTATCGGTGGAGCGGGGCGGGAAACGACCCGGCGCACATGACGACGTTCCTCTTCCAGCCCGCCGTCAGCGCCATGTACGAAGGCACCCAGTACTCCCCCAAGCACCTCATCCGCGCGTCCGACCCGTGGTCCGGGTACTGGGAGGGCGACGTCGGACTCGTCACCGTGCGTCACTTCCACCAGTTCATCGGCCGTGGCTGGGAGTACATCGAAGGTGCCACCGGTGGCGACGGCACCAAGGGCGACGGCGGCACCAACGTCGACACCTCCACCCGTACCGTCCTGACGGCGCGTACGCCTGCCGGCCGCAAGGGCGCTGCGCAGTGGACTCAGGTGCACGCCAACAACACCCGGACCGACCGGTACTTCGAGGTCAAGGTGGCGGACCTCGGCAGGCGAGGCCGTCCGCTGCACGTCTGGCAGACGCGCGGCCCGGACGCCGGCGAGTCGTACGACGCCAACTACTTCCAGAACATCGGCTACCACGCGCCGGTGCGCACGGAGGTGATCGGCGGCGTCGAACACGACGTGTACCGCGTGCGGGTGCCGGCGTACTCCATCATCACCCTGTCGACGCTGCCGCGGGGCGTTCACGGCACCACGGCGGAATACCGGCCGGGCGACTTCGCACCGCGGGCGCGGGACGAGATCCTCACCTTGCCCTACCGCGACAACTTCGAGTACGACGACTACCCGACCACCGTGGTCGGCGGCCGTCGGATGAGCTACCTCGAGCGCCGCGCCGGCACCCCCCGCTACACGGCCGACCAGGACGGCGCGTTCGAGGTGGTCGCCTCCGGCGACCGCCGTCATCGCCACGTGTTGCAGCAGCAGAACCACGCCGACAACCGGGGCTATCTGTGGAACGTGTGGGGCGACGGCCGGCAGAACGTGCCGTCGACGGCCGCGCCGTCGACGGTGCTCGGCGACCACCGGTGGGCCGACTACACCGCGACGATCGACTTCCGGCTCGACCTCGTCGACCGGGACACGACGCTGGCGAACTTCGCCGGCCTCGGCGTGCGGCAGGTCTACGCCCGCGGCGGCGACCAGGCCACCTACGCCACCCGCGTCCATGAGGACGGCCGCTGGGAGTTGCGCAAACTCGACACCGTCGTCGCCTCGGGCACCGTGGCCACGTTCGACGCCCGAGCGTGGCACACGCTCTCCGTCGAGGCTCGCGGGAACGTCATCACCGCGACGCTCGACGGTGACCGGCTCACCTCGTACGTCGACACCTCGGTCAACCCGGTGCTGGCCGGGCGGGTGGCGCTGGTGAGCGGGTACTACAACACCCGGTACGACAACCTCGCGGTCACGCCGATCAAGGGCCACGCCTGGAAGTCGGAAAAGCTCGATGACGCCGACGCCCGCATCGCCTACCCTGACGGGTTCTCCTTCCACCAGGTCGGGTTCGCGCACTTCAACCGCACCCAGCATGTGCTGGCGACCGGTCAGTCGCTGGCGCTCGATTTCACCGGCACCGGGCTGAACCTGTTCGGGGCCACCGCCCCGGCCACCCTGGAGGTACGCATCGACAACCAGGCGCCCCGAACTGAGCAGGTCGGGAGCGTCGGCACGAGGCAGACCTCGTACTGGCTGCGCGGCCTGCCGCAACGCCACCACAGCATCACGGTACGCGTCCTCAGCGGGACCTTCACGCTTGACGGCATCGACGTCGTGGGTCGCGGAGCACGCGTGCGCTAGGTGTAATGCCCATGAGCGTTGTTGACGGCGTGGCGGCTTGAGACGCGGCGAGACCTCCGGCGAGGTGTGAGGTGCTGACGCCCACACCGAAACCGGAGGTCTCATGGCCCACCGTAATGCCCGGCTGACCACCCACGGCCGGCGGCTGCTCATCACGCGTGTCGTCGAGCAAGGCCGCCCGGTCGCCCACGTCGTCAAGGAACTGGGCTGTTCCCGGGCCACCGGCTACAAGTGGCTGCAACGGTGGCGGGCCGAGGGCGACGCCGGCCTGGCCGACCGGTCCAGCCGGGCTCACCGCCAGCCCCGCAAGACGTCCGCAGAGGTTGAGGTACGGGTCTGCCAGCTGCGCCAGGAACGCAAACTCGGTGCCCGCCGGCTCGCACCGCTGCTCGGGATGCCCGCCTCAACAGTGCACGCCGTCCTGACCCGGCACGGTCTGCACCGCCTGGCCTGGCTCGACGCCATGGCAGACCTCGATGCAAAACCCCGCCACTGCCCCGGCTGGCGGATGGTCGCTGCCCACACCTCTGGCCTTGCCGGGCACCCGGGGATCAGGTGTGTCACACAGTTTGGCCTGCATGCGTCACCCTGTCAATCGACGATCGTCAACCTATGTGCGCTCGCCCCTGCTTCTACCCACGACCAACGTCGCTGACCCGGACCGCCGCCCTGGGCGCGGCGGTCCGGCGTACCCCGGGCGGGTGTCCCGGCTCCTGTTTCCGCCTTCACGCCCATGGCGCCGGGCTAGCCTCTGGTCCAGGGGTGTCGGACGTGAACGGAAGGGCCGGCATGGAGGACTATCCGGCCATCGAGGACCACGGTCTCATCGGTGACCTGCAGACCGCGGCCCTGATCACCCGCAACGGCACCATCGACTGGTTCTGCGCTCCACGGTTCGACTCGCCGAGCATTTTCGGCGCCCTGTTGGACCGGACCCGCGGCGGTTACTTCTCCCTGGTGCCGGACGCCGTGCAGTACGTGAGCAAGCAGCTTTACCTGCCCGACACGCCGATTCTGATCACCCGCTTCATCAGCGCCGACGGAGTCGGTGAGATCGTCGACTTCATGCCGGTCACCGGCGAGCGGGCGACCGACCGGCACCGCCTGGTGCGAACCATCAACATGGTCCGGGGCGACATGCGCTTCCGCACCGCCTGCCGCCCCCGGTTCAACTACGGCCGCGAGCAGCACGAACTCCACATCCAGCCCGAGGGGGCCGTCTTCCGGGCGCCGTCGGCCACTCTCACCCTGCATCTGTCGCACCCCGACGGGCGGCTGATCCCGGTCGAGAACCTGGAGAACCGCAACGGGGACCTGGTCGCCTCGACCACCATGCACGAGGGCGACACCGGCGCGATCATCATGGAGACGGCCGCGCCGGACGGCCCGCGGGGCGTCCCGTACGCCGAGGTACAGGCGCTGTTCGAACAGACGCGGGACTACTGGCGCCAGTGGCTCGACCGCTCCCGGTACACGGGGCGGTGGCGGGAGATGGTCGAGCGGTCCGCGATGACGTTGAAGCTCATGACGTACGCGCCGACCGGCGCGATGATCGCCGCACCCACCGCCTCACTCCCCGAGGAGTTGGGTGGCACCCGCAACTGGGACTACCGCTACACCTGGATCCGTGACACGTCCTTCTCGGTGCGGGCCCTGCTCGGGCTGGGCTTCACCGAGGAGGCCGCCCGGTACACGAACTGGCTCGACGAGCGCATCCGGGAGGCCGGCAACAACGCCGTGCCCCTGAAGATCATGTATCGGGTGGACGGCTCGTCCGACCTGCACGAGGAGATCCTCCCGCACCTGGAGGGGTACCGCGGGTCGGGCCCGGTCCGGATCGGCAACGGCGCGGCCGACCAGCTCCAGCTCGACATCCACGGCGAGGCCCTGGACGCCATGCTCCTCGCCGACGAGCAGGGCATCCGCGCCTCCCACCAGGTGTGGCGGAGCACCGTCCGGTTGGTCGACTGGCTCTGCGACAACTGGGACCAGCCCGACGCGGGCATCTGGGAGAGCCGCAGCCACCCCCGCGACTACACCTTCGGGCGGCTCATGTCGTGGGTGGCGTTCGACCGGGCGATCCGTCTCGCCGACCGCCACGGCCGACCCGGCGACGTCAGCCGCTGGGTCCACCACCGCGACGCCACCTACAACCAAATCATGGCCAGGGGCTACGACTGGAACCGCCGATCCTTCGTTCAGGCATACGGCGAGAGCGTCCTCGACGCCTCGCTGCTCATCATGCCGTCGGTCGGGTTCGTCACGCCGAACGATCCGCTGTGGCAGTCGACCCTACGCGCCATCGACAAGGACCTCGTCTCCGACAGCCTGGTCCACCGGTACAAGCCATCGGAGGCCCCGGACGGACTGCCCGGCGACGAGGGCACGTTCAACATGTGCACCTTCTGGTACGTGGCCGCCCTCGCCTGTTCCGGGCGGCTGGAGGACGCCCGTCTCACCTTCGAGAAGATGTTCACGTTCAGCAATCACCTGCGCCTGTACGCCGAGGAAATCGCCCTCACCGGTCAGCAGATCGGCAACTTCCCGCAGGCGTTCAGCCACCTCTCCCTCATCACCACGGCCGTCACGCTCGACGAACTGCTCGACGCCGAGGGCCGGCGACGGTAGGCCGGGCTGCCGGGCCGGTCGGGGCGACGCCTCAGGTGACCACCGGCCCGCGGTGGACCCACCGGGCCAGGTCCGGTTCGAAGAGTTCGTGGACGCGCCTTTCGTAGCGCCGCAGGTCGTCGGAGTCGAGCAGATCACGCCACTGGCCGCTGGTGCCCCGATGGAAGAAGCGGTGCGGCTCCCGCCACAGCGTGATCTCCGGCGCCAGCTCGTCCGCGCGGGTGCGCATCGCGTCGAAGCTCGCGGCGTTCAGCAGTTCCGGCCACCGCTGCTCAGGAACCTCGATGCCAAGGCGGGCCGCGAGCCCACGCATCTGCCCTTGCAGATCGGCCTTCAGGTCGTCGTAGTGAAGCAACAGGACATTCGGCTCGTCCCTCGCCTGCCAGAACGTGGACAGGTGATGACACAGCGCCGGAAGGCCGATCAACGTGTCGTCGTTGTCGATCCACGCCCAGAACCGGTCACGCGCCGACGCCGACCGCTCCGGCACTCCGGTGGGCGCCGAGGGATCAAGATCATCGAGACCAACGGCGGCCGCACGCATCGCCATCGCCACATCGAGGTCGGCGTTCTCGCTGTGGTTGTCCCAGGAGATCGCGACATCTCGCGGGTCCCGGGCCACGCAGATGTAGGTCACCCGGTCGTCGAAGGGCAGGCCGTCGAGGGGCGTGTGGGTCTTCATGAAACGTCGGTGCGGCTGCGCTTCCAGATCGGCCAGCACGTCGTCGAGGCGGTGGGTCAGCGCATCGGGCCAGCGGGATATGGCATCCAGGGCACGAGGAAGTTCGGGTGTCTGGAAAATCAGCAGAGCGCAGATCATCTGCGTCCACGTCGTACCGCATTTCGGCGGTGAAGAGATCACGATGTCTCCGGCACGGAACGGAACATGGTCCCATCGCTCGGTATCCATCAATATAGTTCGATACCTCGTCACAGGTGACCGCACCGCGCACCTCGCCTCAGCGCCGTAATTAATCAACAGCCAGGAATGTACCGGGGTGCTGGCTGTCAGACAACGAGCCCTCCGAGCAATACTCGAACGACGAGGTGGCCAGGGGGGAGCCGTCGCCCACCCGGCAGATCGTCGGGTCGGCACCCTGCGGCTCGGACGGTCACAAAGGACCCAGCACTACGTCGGGGTCGGTGCCCAGTGCCAGTGTCTCCAGGACTGTCAGCAGCTGGCGTTCCTCGTACCTGAAGTGCGATTCCATGATTGCCGCCACGCCCTCCACGTGCTGGCGCAGTTCCGGCGGCGGGGCGGCCCGGGCTACCGCTTCCTGCAGTCCGAGCAACAGGTGAGCGATCATCGAGTGGTCCTGCCGTAGGTAGTACAGCGTGTCGCGCAGCCACGGGTACTGCTCGGCGATCGCCGGGAACAGGTGCCGGTCCTCGCCTTCGTGGTGGGCCGTGAGCGCGATGCAGAACCCGTGACAGAACAGCAGTAGATCCCTGGTCGCCGGCTCAACCGGCTCGCCGGCGTCGAGGGCCTGCCGGGTCACGGTCAGTGCTTCGCGCAGTCTGTCGTGGACGCCGCGCAGCTCTCGGCTCCAGGCAACCAGCCTGGTCTTCTCGCCCTCACCCACGGGTGAAGGGCGAGGGGACAACGATCATCATCGTCGTGCACCCTTCGGTCCGGCGCCTCCATGCCTGACACGGTCTGCCATCGGCACGCGACGCTGTGGCCCAGCCTAGCGCTGAGCCTCGGTCATCGGTAGCGAGAAGGCGACGGCGGCTCAGGTCGGCGGGCAGGGTTCCGGGCGCAGGGCCCGGTCGGGCTGGTCTTCGGCGCGCCAGGCCGGGTTGAGCGCCAGCGGAAGGGGCGGTGCCTGCCACGCCCCGGCGGCCCGTTCGAGGAGGGCGTAGTCCCAGCGGGTCTGCTCGGGGACCGGTTTGCCGGCGATGTGGTCGGCCACGATGGCCAGCACACGCCGCTGTCGGAGTAGCTGGCCGTGCAGGCCGGCGACCTCGACCACGGGGATCTCGGCGTTGAGTTCCGCCGGGACCGATATGGCGTCGTTCAACGGCAGGATCGCGATCAGCCGTACGCCTCGCACCGGGCAGAGCATCTCGTTGCGGTAGAACGGGGCCTCGTCTACCAGCGAGCGGATGAACGGCTCCTCGGGATCGTCGCGTAGGGGGGCCCCGGCGCCGATCACCGCGAACATGTTCCGCAACAGCCAACCCGTGGCGACACCCCAGCCGGTGTCGGCCTGCGGCGGCGGGTAGTAGATCCGGCCGGCGCGCAGAATGTGGCTGAGCATGACCGCCGAGTCGACCGCCGGGTGCCGCATGCGTTCCAGGTAGTAGCGGATGATCAGTGCTCCCTCGCTGTCCCCGACCAGGGCCACCGGCCGACCCGTACGGGTGTGCAGCCGCTCCACCTGCTGGGCGAGCAGTCGGGCGCTGGTGGGCACGGACTGGTGCGTGTCGGCCGGCGTGTAGGGCCGCGGGCGACCCCGCTCATCGGTGCCCTGGTACGAGAAGCGCACCACGGGCGGCTCGGCCCATCCCGGCTCGCCACCCCGGTATTCGGAGTCGTATCCACCGAGGAACACCACCGTGTGTCGGAGGTCGCCGAACTCCGGTAGGCGCTCGATCGGCGCGGTCGCCAACGTCGCACCGCGCGCGCCGCCGGCCTCGATCTCGTCGATGAAGAACAGCGAGGCCAGGGTCAGGGCGAAGACCACCGGGATCACCGGCACCCGGCTCCATCGCACCCGCTCGGGCAGCACCACCGCGCGCACCTTGCGCTGCCACAGCAGACCGTTGACCACGCCGGTGGCGGCGGCGGCCGCCACCGTCCACCCGTGCGGAACGGACCAGACGAGCACGGCGCCCAGCGCGAGGGTCGCGAAGTTGAGCAGTGACCAGCCAACCAGGCCGGCCGACGGCAGGCCGTACCACCAGCGCGGCACGATACCGCCGCGTTGCAGCCAGGGCGTCAGGATCAACAGCGGCACCAGCTCCATGAGCTGGTACCAGGCCAGCGACACGTCCGCCGCCACGACGGCCATCGCCGCCCACGGCAGGAGAACCAGGTGGGCCACTGCCGAGTAGACCAGGTTACGGCCGGCCAGCCGGCGGTACGACGGTCTCGGCCGCTGCGCCGGCCAGGCGAGAGCGACCAGCACGGCCGCGTACAGTCCGCGCAGCACGATGACACCCGGCAACAGGACGGCGAACATCGCCCAGGAGTCGTGATACACCAGCACCCAGCGCAGATCGAAGAACGTGGCGTACGGCGAGATCGCGCTGACCTGGGGTGCCAGACCGAGCGCGGAGGTGAAGTCGAACGCCACGAGCACACCCGCCACAGCCGCTGGCGGTATCGCCGTCAGCACCAGCAGCCACAGCAGACGTACCCGCGCGGGACGCACCTTGCCCCCTCTCCGCTGCCCGGGCGGACGCGGCGAGCACTCCCCCGGTGACCTGGTCCGCCACCTGACGGGCGGCGTCCTTCACCTGACGGGCGGCGCGGACCGGCACCGGGAAGCGGCCCGACAGCTCAACCCACTCCGGCATGGCCCGGATGCACCCGCGCGGGTGCGCTCACGCTGCTGCCGTCCGGGCAGCCGTCAGGTAGCGCTGCATGCTGCTCGTTGGTCATCCTCGGCGGCGATTGGCGACTCGTGTCCGCCTCCTCGCCCCCACCATAGGCGACCTGAGGTCGGGTAGTCCTGGAAACCGCTGTGGCTGCGGGGTGACGGAGATTCCGACCGGGGCGGTCGGAGCCCGTGCTTCGGGACGACTCACCTCCAGCCGAGACAGACCCTTTTCGATACCTTTCGATGATGCTCGATTGTGGGTAGGTTCAGGCTGCCTCAGTGCGCGGCCACGGGGAGCCTCGTCAGATGGCCGGTCTTGGGTGGCGCTGAGCGGACAGGGGAGGCCCTTCGGATGAAGATCGTTGCGTTGTCCTGTACGCAGAAGCGTCTCCCGTCGCTGACCGACGCGCTGCTCGAGGCGGCGATCACCGGCGTCGTCCGGGAGGTCAGTGACGCGGAGATCCAGCGGATTCGGTTGATCGACCATCGCATCGCGATGTGTGAGGGCGAGGACACCTGCCTTGATCCCGAGGTGGGCCGGTGCACGCTCGACGACGACTTCGAGCATGTCGTCGATCTGGCCGAGGGTGCGCAGGCGATGCTGCTCGCCATGCCGGTGTACGCGGGGAACGTACCCGCGGTGCTGAAGATCTTCCAGGAACGCTTGAAGAGCTTCATGAACGCCAGCCAACGCCCGTTCGGCAACCTCCTGGTGGGGACGATCGTGCATTCGCGCACGATGCTGACCGAGCCTGCACTGGGATCGTTGTTCCCGTGGTACCTGCGCCTACGGAACAAGAACGTGGCGTCGGCGTGCCTCACCCAGAACGATCACCAGGACCTGACCCGCACCGCGGCGCTCGACCTGTGTGTGGCCGTGGGCCGGCAACTCGGCATGACGCTCGACGGCAACCGGTCGCCGGCCAACGACCGCACGGCACTGCCGTTGGTTCAATCACCGGCTCGTCCGCGCTGCGGTGACCCGGCCGCGTCCTCTCCTGGAGCGTGAGAAGACTCCGCGCGCCAGGTGCACCCGTCGCCCGCCTGTTCGCACGACACCGTGACGTCCGGTTCCACGTAGCGGGCGGCGATGGCGGTGTTGAGTTCCTGGCAGTACGGGCACGGTGACGAGAACGTCAGGACGACGCCGGCGCGGGCGGCCCGTTTGCGGTACCGGAGGATCCCACAGTCGGCGTTGCGCAGGACGGTGCCCGAGGGCTGGGGCTCACTGGTCACTGCCGAGTCGTACAGCAACAGCTGACGCTGCAGCCGCGTCATGAAGTGATCGGTGGCGGATATCCCGGCGGGCCGTTGCGCCCGCAGTAGTTCCGCGGTGATGCGGGAGTTTGCCTGGATCCACGCAGTGAGGCCTTCCTCGCCGTGCTCTCCCAGGATGAACTCCTCTGCGGCCGCCTGGGCCTCGAAGAACCGCTGGCGCCACAGGTCGACCTTCTCGTCCGGGTCGAGGGGAGACGGTTCACTGGTCATGGTCCGCGTCCCTCGCGGTGGCGCCGTCCAGCTCGGCGAAGACCTCCTGGGCGACGCGCAGCCCGTTGTTGGCGACCGGCCAGCCACCGTAGTAGGCAAGCTGAATGATGACTTCGACGATCTTCTCTCGCGACATCCCGAGGTGCAGGGCGGCACCGATGTGGCCGCGCAACTCCCAATCGGTCCGCGCCAGGGTGACCGCGGTCAGCGCGACCAGTTCGCGCTCCTCGACGCTCAGGTGCGGGCGGGTCCAGATCTCACCGAACAAGTGGTCGACGGTGATCTGCAGGAACTCCGGGTAGGAACCCGGGCGCGGTTCGCGGCCGAAGACCTGCTGGAACATGGCCTCACCCCGCTCATGACGGGCAGACGGCTGATTCATCGATCAACTCCTTCGTGTTGGCCGAACAGTTGTCAACGTCCCCGACGCCACGAAGGCGACGACCAGCAGCGCGGCGCCGCTGCCGAAGGCGGCCGGAACACTCACCCGCTCGGCGATGAGCCCAACGACGACCGGTCCGACGACAGCGCCGACATCGGTGCACATCGAGAAGACGGCGACGCCACTGCCAGCCCGGCCGGCGACGACGTCACCGATCAGCGCGGCCGGTGCGGCGTTGAGCAGCGCCGATCCCGCCGCGTACACACTGAGCAGGACGACGAGCCAGGCGTACCTGTCCACGAACACCAATGCTGTGATCGCCACCGCGGCCACACCGGTGCCGGCGATCATGGCGGACCGGCGGCCGGCCCGATCGACAACCCGGCCGGCCGGCATGATCAGCAGCGCCTGAACGACGGCGGATATCGTGAACGCCCACCCGACCCACGTCACGTCATGTCGCCACGCCACAACCACCGTGGGGACCAGCGCGCTGCGCAGCCCGAACAAGACCCATCCCTGCGCCAACGCTGCGAGGCAAGCCACCACGTAGCGTCGGTCCCGCAGCAGGACCGGTAGCCGGACCACGTCGCGGCCAGGCCCCGCGCCGGCAGTTCGGCCGGTGCGCAGCACCGCCAGTGTCAGCGCCGCGGCGGCTAGCAACAGCACGGCGTAGGCCACGAACGGCGCGGACAGGGCGATCAGAGCGAGGAGCCCGCCCAGTGCTGGTCCGCAGATCCCGCCGAGCAGGAAGCCCGCTTCGAACACGGCGCTGGCCCGGCCCCGCTGGTCGGCCGGCGCGATCGCCAGGAGTGTCGCCAGTGCGGACACCGAGAACAGCACTGAGCCGACGCCGCCGAGGCTGCGGAACACGAGCAGCTGCCCGTAGGACCCGGCGAACGCCGTCAGGACCGAGGAGACCGCACACAGCAGCAGGCCGGCGACCAGGACTCGCCGCTCCCCGAAGCGAACTCCGAGCCGGCCGCAGAACGGACTGGTGGCCAGTCGCATCAACGCGAACAGGGCGACGAGCGCTCCGATCTGGGTGGGCCCGGCCCCGAACGTCGCCGCGTACACCGGGAGCACCGGGAGCACCAGTCCCAGGCCCAGCATGACGCAGCCACCAACGACACTGAGGACGTAGACCTCGCGAGGGAGACTCTGCTGGGCGACGGCAACGGGTGGGACGCTGCCAGGGCCGGCCGCCGTCATGTCCGATCACAGGTACCTGCGGAGGATGCCTTTCGGCCAAGAACATGATCCGTAACCGGCGGCTGGCCCGGGTCATCTCCGACTGCGGTTGGGGCGGGTTCCGTACCCAGCTCGAATACAAGGCCGCGCGTGCCGGCCGGGTCCTGGTCGTGCTCGACCGCTGGTACTCGTCGTCCAAGATTTGCTCGGCGCGGGGGCGTCTGCTCGCCGCAATCTCCTTCGGCACACGCCACTGGACGTGCCCGGTCTGCCGCACCCGACACGATCGGGACGTCAGCGCGGCGAAGAACATCGTTGTGGCTGGTCGAGCCGGAGCCAGGGAGAACCCTGGCGATGCCTGCGGAGCTGATGGGAGACAGCAAGGGTCCTCCCTTCTGCGGTCGGCTGGGAAACAGGACCCCCGGGGTGACCCAGGCAATCCCGCCCTTGAGGGCGGGGAGGAAGTCAAAGGATGATGCTGAGCTTTGCGTGCTCGTACAACGTCTCGTGGTCGAGCACCACGACCCGTCTGCGGACCCGGAACGACTCGCCCTCGATGACGAGTTCGAACCGGCACTTGCCGACGTAAGCGTCAGAGCGCCCGTGCCCGAACCGGTACACGATGACATTCGCCGCCACGTCGAGGTGCGTGCCCCGGTCGGTCAGGATCTCCACGTTGCTGATCATCCGATTCGTCCGCGACCGAGGGTTCTCACACCACACCTCACCGTTGAGGAGTTGTTCGATCCGCTGGCGTAGCCGGGCAGCATCGTCGTCGATGAGCCCGAGCGCATCGGCCGTCTCGCCGCGGACGTCGGTGGCCGGCACCGAGTAGCGGATGTCGTCGGTCAGCATCTCGTCGTACCACTCGCGCAGGCGCCACTCGTCGAGCAGCCGCGCCTCACGGAAAAGGAACTGGCTCACCCGGTGCCACAACCGCACCTGGGCCGCTTCGTCGACCGTCAGCTCGGTGGTCATCGTGCTTCGGCCCCTTGCATCTCGCCCCGGTGAGCGACCTCGAGGTGACCGTCGTCGCCGTGCATCAGCCGGTCCCACTGCCGCCAGAACTCGCGGGCGGGAAGCTCGTCGGTCGTCTCCGGGACCTCCTTGTTCATACCCCGTGACAGATCCGAGTAGCGGACCGTGCGGTTGAGATAACCCCGCTGGCACGACTCGACGATCTCGATGTCGTCGGGAGTGGCGAAGCCGGCGGGGCCGAGGAACGTCAGGTAGTGACTCTTGCGCAGTTCCCGAATGTCCGGATCCTCGTCCTTGGGGGCCAGGGCGACCGAGGTGATGGCCATCTGGCCGGCGCCGACCGGGTCGATCTTGCGGATCGTGATCGCGATCGCGTCGATGATCATCAAGTTGGGGAAGATCAGCACCGCACGATTGGTGCCGGTGATCCGTTCGGCGCGTTCGGCGCCGAACCGGTCGACGAACCGTGCGGCCGTCGCCTCGATCCGCGGCCGGACCTCGGCGCCGAACATCGGCGTCCAGTAGGCCAGCGGGCGGGCCGCCGCCGGTGGCAGCTCGTTGGCCCCGTGCCCCAGTCCGAGGGCGCGGCCGAAGCCGCCTCGTCGTCGTGGTGGCACCGACCCCAGCGACTCCATGTAGCCGACGTAACGCTTGTGCAGGGCCCGGAAGTGGTAGATGTCGACGCTGTTCTCCATCATGAGCTTCCAGTTGGCCCGAGCCCCGTGCAGTTGCGCACCCTGGATCACCTCCATCCCGACCTCGGACTGGTCGTCGATCAGATCGAGGTACTCCGTCGCACCCGCCAGGTACTCGGTCAGGGTGCGCGGCTGCTCCGGATCGAAGGTGACGAACACGAAGCCGCGGTAACTGTCACTGCGGTGCCGCGCCAGGGCGAAGTCCGCCTTCCGGAAGCCTGGCCCGTAGCCGTCCGGGATCGGGACCCCGACCAGGTCGCCCTGGTTGGAGAACGTCCAGTCGTGATACGGGCACCGGAACGACCTGGCCCGCCCGGCCGGCTGCGAGCAGATGAGAGCCCCACGGTGGGTACAGCTGTTCGCGAACACCCGGATAACCCCGTCGGACCCGCGCGCCATGACCACCGGGCGCCCGCCGACGTCGCGTGCCACGTAGGAGCCCGGCCCGGGCACCTCCGACTCGTGCCCGACGTACAACCAGCAGCGATCGAAGATCCTGGTCATCTCCCGTGCGGCCAGGTCGTCGTCGGTGTAGGCGCGGCGGTCCACCCGGAACGAGAGGCGCTCAAGATCCTCGATCACGATCGGGTCGCCGACCGGCCGCTGCAGTTCGATCGTCACTGCTCCCCCTTGCGCTGTAGCGTCTCGACCGTGCTGATGACCAGCTCGGCCGTGCGCACGGCAGAATCGCCGCACTCCGGCTGCGCAGCGCGCAGCCGGGCCCGGTATTCCCGGGCGGGATCGAGCAGATCGGTGACAGCGTCGGCGACCGCCTGCTCGGTGACGCCGGCCGGCTCCAACGCCGTCCCGAAGCCCGCGCTACCCACGAAGTACGCCTGCACAGGCTGATCCACCGCCAGCGGGATCACCAGCATCGGGGTCGCCGCCCGGATCGACTCCGCCACGGAGTTGTATCCGCCATGGGTGATGAACACGTCGGCGCGCTCGAGCACCTCACGTTGCGGCAGATACGGGGCGCTGAGCACGTCGTCGGGGAGCGCGAGCTCCTCGGCGAGATCTCCTACCGCAGCGATCACCTGCGCACCGGTCGCCGCCGCCCCGGTGATCACCGTGCGCAGCAGGTCCGGCCGCCGGTAGAAGATCGTGCCGAAGGAGACGTACACCACCGGGCGGTCGGGGTCGATCCGATCCAGGCCCGAGAAGGCGACCTCGTCGCCGCGGGCGCCCGCCGCACCCGGCAACCCGACCAGTTGCACACCGTCGTCGGTGACCGCGTCGTCCCCGACGAGAGCAGGAATCGTCGGCATCAGATTGAGAATCGGCGAACGCGCCGAATGAGTCCGGGTCGACCACAACACCCCGTGCCTGGTCAGATAGTCGCCGACCTGTTCGTCGTACGGCCAGCGACCTCGTCGATGCTCGCTCGGGCATACTCCGCCCAGGTTGGCCCAGATCATCCCGTACGGCACGCCGGACGCCTGTGCGCCGACCATGGCCGACGCCGTGACCGGCAGCGAATCGACGAGCACGAAGTCCGGCGCCGTCGCACGGAGCGCGTCAGCTGTCTGGTCTGCCACCGGCGACGACTGGAGCATCGGGCCGATCTTCGCCGGATCGCCGCTCCACGGCGCCATCTCGACCTGCCCGATCTCGTGGACCTGCGCCTTGCCCAAGGCCTGGCGACGCTGCTCGTCGAGCGCGCCACCGTCGGCAGACAACAACAGCAGCGCGACCTCACTGCCGGCATTCTGGAGCGCATTGACCACCGGAACATACGGGTTCAGGTGACCATGCTGAGTCGTGGTGAGGAGGGCGACGCGCATCAGATCTCCGATCCATCGGAAGAAGACGACCAGGCCGACTCAAGATCTGGCCCTGGATGCACCACAGCAGCCACGACCGCGACATCCCCTGGCTTCAGAAACGAGTCGAGACGGCGACGCACGATCGGCAGAACTCCGCCCCCGGACAGGCGAGAACGCCCGGCAGGCGAAAGGGACCGTCGACGTCCAGGTGTGCTACGAGGCTCTACGCATTCGCCACCATCGGGGAGGGGGACACATCGATCGACGTTACTCGGAACACAAAGCCTGCCGGGATGTGCAATCGATGTCAACGCCTTGCGGCTGTCAGCTACCACCACTCCGCTGGACACAACTCCGACCGGGGCTCAGCGTGACCTACAGCAACTGCAGATCCCTCCGGCAACCCGCAACGGGATACACGAAACATTGACCTCGCCGAGTTTTCGTCGGGAGTGTGTCGATTTCCGTGATTGGGCGGGTGTGATCAAGATTGTTGGATGGTGATCCGGTCGACGTAGGCGAGGATCAGGGTGTTGAGGGCCTTGGCCAACCGTAGACCCGGCCGGTGATGTTCCCACCGCCCTTGCGGGCAAGGGCCATGACCGTCACCATCCCCGCGGGCGTGCCAGGAGCCCTCCCAGCACTGGCGCTGGCCCCGGCGGCGGCGTGGTACCGGGCGTACTCGTCACACCCCTTCGTCGGATGAGGTGCGCCGAACGGTTCACGCTGGCGATCAAGGTGTTGTCCAGGTCCGCGGTCTACGGCGGTCACTGTCACGGTGCGTGGTCCGAAGTCTGTCTTTGATCACGTATTCCACTTGTCTTGCCTGCCTACTGGGCCGTCCAGGTCGCGGGTACGGCGGGCCTACCGACGCGGAGCAGGACCGGTGCTGCCGCGCAGCGAGATCGGCGGGGTGAACAACAGGTGCCGGGGCTGCTCGTCGGGAGTCGCGATGCGTTCGAGGAGCAGGTCGACGGCGCGCGTGCCCATCTCGGTCGGCACGTCCGCGGCGGTCAGCGGCGGGCGGAAGTCCTCGGCCCAGTGGCGGGCCAGAACGCCGGTGATGGAGAGGTCTGCGGGCACCGCGATGCGGGCCTGTTCCAGGGCGCGTTGGATGCCCGGGAGGGCAGCTTCGTTGATGGTGACGATCGCGGTGACGTCCGGGTGTTCGTCGCGGAGCCGTTGCAGGCACTCCTCGCCTGCCGTGGCGTCGTCAGCGCAGCAGAGGTCGACTCCGGTCAGGCCACGCTGGGCGATGGCTTCGGTGAACCCGACCAGCGCACGCTGGGCGGGACCGTAACCGGAGGCGACCAGCTCGGCGGACCGGTTGACCAGTGCGATGTGGCGGTGACCGAGGTCAGTCAGGTGATGTACGCAGCGGGCAACCAGGGTGGCGTAGTCGACGTCCACCCAGCAGGTGCCTTCCGGGTTGGCGGTGTGGCCGATGGTGACGAACGGTAGGCCGGTCTGCCGCAGGCGGGTGACACGTTCGTCTTCGAGGCGGATCTCCATGAGAATGACGCCGTCGACCCGGCGACCGCTGACGATCCGTTCGAAGGACCGGTCGTGGTCGCCACCGGAGGGAGAGAGCAGCACATCGAGGTCGGCGCGGGCGGCTGCCTCGACCACGCTGGCCACGAAGCCGAGCTGCATGTCGGTCAGCCGGAGGCTGGCTGGCGGTATCACCAGCCCGAGGGTGCGGGTACGGCCCTCCTTCAGCGCGCGGGCCGCGGCGTTGGGGCGGTAGTCCAGCTCGTCGATGACGGCCTGGATGCGCCGCCGGGTCTCATCGGAGACCGCTCGCTTGCCGCTGAGCGCGTACGAGACGGTGCTGCGCGACACGCCGGCCCGACGGGCGATCTCCCCGATGTTCATCTCACTCCTCGCCCGTCGCGTCGCTGCTGTGACGCGCGTGGTCAGTTTCGCGCACCGTCCGGCCCGGCCTGTCGCTATCGGGCGCCGCGGGCAGCGAACCGATTCGACCAGCCTAGGTTTGATCGACAGCCGGTGTCAACGGGACGAGCCGAGGGCTGCGAGCCGGCCTCAGCCGAGGATACTGAACCTGCCGTCGCCTCTTGACCGGGGGTCCGGTCGGACCTATGTTCTGTCGAACCGATTCGGCGAACCGATTCGATGATCGACCCAAAGCACGTAAGCCTGCTGCCTCCCCGGGGAGCAGCCTCCCGACCGAACAAAGACAAGGGGACATGTCATGACATCGTTTGGCAGGAGCCAGCGAGCCCTCGGGGTGGCGCTGGCGGCCCTGGTCGCGGCCGGCGGCACCGTCGCGTGTTCGTCGCAGAGCGACAGCTCGGGCGACGCGGCCGGCGGGACGTACACCATCTGGGACCCGTACCCGCAGTTCGACGACAGCTCGGACTGGGTCAAGCTGCTCGCCAAGTGCGGCACCGACGCCGGGGTGACCGTGACCCGGACCGGCTACGACACCACCGACCTGACGAACAAGGCGCTGCTCGCGGCGCAACAGGGCAACTCGCCCGACGTGCTCATCGTGGACAACCCGGTGGTGTCCACGCTGGCCGAGGCCGGAACCCTGACCACGACCGAGGAGACCAAGCTCGACACCTCCGTGATGGAGGCGAACCTGCTCGGCGCCGGTCAGAGCGGCGGCAAGACGTACGGCGTGCCGATCGGCGCCAACACGCTCGCCCTCTACTACAACAAGAAGGTGCTGGACGCCGCCGACGTGGACCCGACGACGGTCAAGGACTGGGCCGCGCTGAACGCCGCTCTGGCGAAGGTGACCGCCGCCGGCAAGAAGGGAATCACCTTCTCCGCCATCGGCACCGAAGAGGGCAGCTTCCAGTTCCTGCCGTGGTTCTGGGGCAGTGGCGCGCAACTGACCAAGCTGGACTCTCCCGAGGGCACCGCGGCGGTCTCCCTGTGGACCGACTGGCTCAAGAAGGGCCACGCCCCCAACTCGGTCATCAACAACACGCAGACGACGAGCTGGCAGGAGTTCGCCAGCGGCGACTTCGCCTTCGCCGAGAACGGCACCTGGCAGTTGGGCAACGCGAAGAAGCTCGGCTTCGAGTACGGCATCATCGCGATCCCGGCCAAGGCGGGTGGTCCCGCGCCCGCGCCGACCGGCGGGGAGTTCGTCACGATCCCGGTGCAGAAGAAGACCGACCGGTACACCACCTCACAGAAGCTGGTCGCCTGCCTGACCAGCAGCGACAACCTGCTGGCCACCGACACGACGCTGTCGTACATCGCACCCACCGTGACGGTGCAGGACAAGCAGGTCGCCCAGAACCCCGAACTGAAGGTGTGGGTCGAGGCGGTCAAGGCCGCCAAGGGGCGCACCGGCGACGACCTCGGCACGAAGTACCCGCAGATCTCCGAGCAGTTGTGGAAGGCCGTGCAGGCGGCGCTGAGCGGGTCGAAGACTCCGCAGGCCGCGCTGACGGAAGCGCAGTCGGCAGCCGCCGCAGCGACGAAGTAGCGCGGACGAATGGCTTCCTCGACGCAGACGGCGTCCCGTGGCCTGGCGGCGCAGGAGCCCGCCCGGCCACGGGCACGCCCGTCCCGCCGGCCGGCGGGGGGCGGCACGGGACGGTGGGCGGCCTGGGCCTTCCTGCTTCCGCTGCTGGCCTACCTGCTCGCCTTCTACGCCTACCCGCTCTACCGCAACCTGGACCTCAGCCTGCGCGACTACACGGTGCGCTCGTTCGTGCAGGGCGACGCGCCCTTCATCGGCCTGGCGAACTACCGCGAGGTGGCCGACAACCCGACGTTCGTGCCGGCGCTGACGCACACGGTCGTGTTCACCACCGCCTCGCTGGTGCTCCAGTTCGGGATCGGCATGGCGCTGGCGGTCTTCTTCCACCAGCACTTCCGCCTGTCCGCCACCCTCCGGGCGCTTTTTCTCGTGCCGTGGTTGCTGCCGTTGATCGTGTCGGCGTCCACCTGGTCCTGGATGCTCAACAGCGAGGCCGGCGTGGTGAACACGTTCCTCGGGGTGCTCGGCATCGACCCGGTGAACTGGCTCACCTCGCCGGACTGGTCGCTCGCCTCCGTGATCATCGCCAACGTGTGGATCGGGATTCCGTTCAACCTGGTGCTGCTCTACAGCGGCCTGCAGGGCATCCCGCAACAGATCTACGAGGCCGCCGCGCTGGACGGGACCACCGGCTGGCAACGGTTCTGGCGGCTGACGTTCCCCCTGCTGCGCCCGGTCTCCGCGATCACCCTGTTGCTCGGCCTGGTCTACACGCTCAAGGTCTTCGACATCATCTGGATCATGACCAAGGGCGGCCCGGCCGACTCCTCCACCACCCTCGCCACCTGGTCGTACCAGCTCGGCTTCGGCAGTCTGCTGCCGCAGTTCGGGCCAGGCGCCGCGGTGGGCAACCTGCTCATCGTGGCGGCGCTGGCGTTCGGGCTGGTCTACATCCGCGTACAACGTCGGCAGGGAGGTACGGCATGAAGCGGGCCACCACCTGGTGGAAAACCGGAATCGGCCTGGTGCTGACCGCCCTGATGCTGTTCCCGGTCTACTGGATGGTCAACGTCTCGTTCACCCGGGACGAGGACATGCGCAAGACCCCGCCGGACCTGTTCCCGTTCCACGGCACGATCGAGGGGTACCGCGCGGTCGTCGACCAGCAACTGCCCCACCTCGGGACCAGCCTGCTCGTCGGGTTCGGGACGGTCGCTCTCACGCTGCTCATCGCGGCGCCGGCCGGCTACTCCCTGGCCAAGCTGCGACCCGCCGGCGGCGGCCTGGTGAGCTTCGTGCTCCTCGTCGCCCAGATGATCCCGGGCATCATCATGGCGATGGGCTTCTACGCCATCTACCTGAACCTGGGCGTGCTCAACACCCTGCCCGGGCTGATCGTCGCCGACGCGACGATCGCCGTCCCGTTCGGGGTGCTCATCTTCCAGGCGTTCATGTCCGGCATCCCCGAGGAGATCACGCAGGCGGCCACGGTGGACGGCGCCGGGCCGCTGCGGACGTTCTGGTCGGTCATCCTGCCGGTCAGTCGAAACGCCGGCATCACCGTCGCGCTCTTCGCGTTCCTCTGGGCGTGGTCGGACTTCATCTTCGCCTCCACCCTCAACGGCGGCGGCACCCTTCGGCCGATCACCCTCGGCATCTACAACTACATCGGCAACAACAACCAGCAGTGGAATGCGATCATGGCAACCGCGGTCGTGGCGTCGATTCCCGCGGCCGTGCTGCTGGTCGTCGCCCAGCGTTACATCGCGGCCGGCGTCACCACCGGTGCCGTGAAGGACTGACCCCACCGCAACCAGCGAAAGCGAGCATCAGCATGCCCGTCGCCCCACCCGGTCCCCAGTTCTCGGTACGGGAGATCCCGTTCAGCCACTGCGGATCCTGGTTCGACTTCTCCCCGGTCATCGCGGAGAGGACCTACGCGGACGACGTACACCTCGTGTCCCACCAGAGCGGGCTGCACCCGGTGCTACGGCTCGTCCCGCACCTCGACGGCAGCCGGGTGGACACCAGTGTCACGGCAGTGCCGTCCCGGCTGACGTGGACCCACGACGCCGGTCGGATCGAGCTGGCCTACGAGTCCACCGACACCGTACGGGTGCGCGGCACCGGACTGGGCCTGCGCATCGTCGCCGCCGCGCCGGTGCTGACCCCGTTCTCCGGGGCGTACTTCCTGCGTGACCCGGTCGACGGCTCGTACCTGTTCACCCTCTACGAGACCGGCCGGCGCTACCGCGTCACAGTGCTCTCCGGTCCTGCCGTCGCCGTCGAGGGCGCGCAGCAGCTCGGTACGGCGCAGCGGGGTGTCGTCCTCGCCGACACGGACACCTGGGAGGTGGCGATCGAGGAGTACGACAACGCCCGGCCCCCCTACCGCCCGACGCTGGCCTTCGACCAGGTCGCCGAGACGGCCACCACCGCGTTCGCCGAGTTCGTGGCGGCGGTGGCGCCCTGGCGCACCGACCGCACGCCCGCCGCCGAGCTGGCCGCCTACGTGTTGTGGTCGGCCACCGTACGCCCCGCCGGGTTCGTCACCCGACCGGCTGTGCTGATGTCCAAACACTGGATGGACAAGGTGTGGAGCTGGGATCACTGCTTCAACGCGCTCGCCCTGGCGTCCGGCCTTGCGGACCTGGCATGGGACCAGTTCCAGCTGCCGTTCGAGCACCAGGACACCTCCGGCGCCCTGCCGGACTCCGTCACGCACTCCGAGGTGCTGTACAACTTCGTCAAACCACCCATCCACGGCTGGGCGCTGCGCCGGCTCCGCCAGCGCATCCCCACCCTGGCCCGGGACGAGCTGGTCGAGGCGTACCGGCGGTTGGAGTGCTGGACCCGCTTCTGGCTGACCGCTCGCCGGGTGCCCGGGCAGGCGCTGGCGCACTACCAGCACGGCAACGACAGCGGCTGGGACAACGCCACGACGTTCGACCCGGAACGGGTGGTCGAGTCCGCCGACCTGGCCGCGTTCCTCGTACTGCAGATGCGTGAGCTGGCCGACCTGGCCGGCCAGCTGGGACTGGCCGAGCAGGCCACCTCCTGGACCGAGGAGGCCGACCAGATGCGGGCGGCGCTGCTGGAGCTGTGGACCGGGCAGGAGTTCGTCATCCGGTCCGCCGGCACCCGGCGCACCTGGACCAGCGCGAGCCTGCTGGACCTGATGCCCGTCGTGCTCGGCGACGAGCTGCCCGAAGCGGTCCGACAGGCCCTGGCCGACCGGATCAAGGCACACCTGACCCCGCACGGGCTGGCCACCGAACTGCCGACCTCACCCCATTACCAGGCCGACGGCTACTGGCGTGGCCCGATCTGGGCCCCCGCCACGGTCCTGATCGAGGACGGGCTGCGGCGCAGCGGCTTCACCGGACTGGCCGACGAGGTGAGCAGCCGGTTCCGTGCCCTGTGTGAACAATCCGGCTTCGCCGAGAACTTCGACGCCCTCACCGGCGCCGGGCTACGCGACCGCGCCTACACCTGGACGGCCAGCGCCTACCTCGTTCTCGCCGCCGCCTACGAACACCGGCGCCCACCGGGAGGCGGCAACACCCAACCTTTCCCAGCGGAGAAAACACCGTGAATCAGGCGTCACCAGGTGGTGCCACCACCTGGTGACCCGCCTGCGAAGTGGTCGGTAAGAGCATTGGCACCTACCAACCCTTGAGATGGAAGGCCTCGTCCGGGCCGCCCTCGGCGAACCGGAACTGGTCGACACCATCCCCGCCGAGACCGCGCTCGGAGCCGAACCACCATCAGGCGGCGGTGCGCGAGGCGCTCGCCGGGTTGCGGCACGTACCCGTCCGGTTGGGCGTACCGGGGTCCACCGTGCTCGTCGCCGACGCCGTAGCGTAGTCGACCGCTGGCTAGAATGGTCGTCCCGCAGGTTCGGCTGGCCTGCGGGACGAGCCTTCGGGGGGGGGTGACGTGCGACACGGAGCATGGGAACCGGCCGTCCGAGGGGTCATCTTCGACCTCGACGGCGTTCTCGTCGACAGTGAGCCCAACTACTTCGCCGCCGAGCGGCGGCTGCTCGCGGACCACGGCGTCGACTTCACGGTCGAGATGAAGCGCCCGTACATCGGGATGAGCACCCGCGAGGTGATCGTCGATCTGGTACGCCGGTTCGGGCTGCCGGAGCCGGTCGACGTCCTGATCGAGCGGAAGAACGCCCACTACCTGGAGCTGGCCTCCCGGGCCACCACCGTGTACCCGCAGACCAGCCGCCTGCTGACGCTCCTGCACGAGCGGGGGTACCCGGTGGCCCTGGCATCCGGCTCCTCGCCGGAGGTCATCGAGGTCGTTCTCAACGCCGCCGGGCTGCGCAAGCTGTTCAACGTGGTGGTCTCGGCAGACGCCGTACCGCGTGGCAAGCCGGCGCCGGACCTCTTCCTCGCCGCCGCGAACCAGTTGGGGGTGCCCCCCGAAGGGTGCGTGGTACTGGAGGATTCCGCGCCGGGGGTGCGAGCCGCGCTCGCCGCCGGGATGCGGTGTGTCGCCGTCCCGTACCTTCCCGACGACCCGCTGGATCCGGTGTACCGATCCGCTGATCTGCTGATCGCGGACGGGATGTCGGGATTTCGGGCCGAGGAGGTGTTCGACTGGCTCACCACGCGGGGCGGGCAGGGCGACCGGCCGCACGGCGACCGACCGCAGGCTTGACGGACGTCATGTCGTCGGTCTCTGGGTAAAAGAGAACCAGACCCGCTCGACGGCTGAAATGCGCCGATCCCGGTCAGGGCTGGATCCGGACGGCCCACCGCGGCGTGCTTCAACTCGATACGCCGAGCCATCCACCGCCAAGTCGTGCGGGACCGGTCCCGCTCCGGAGCAACCTAGCGCGATGATCACGCCGGCGTCGCCGGTGGCACCTCGGTCGCAGCTCGGGCGGCGGCACCGATGATCCCCACCGAGCCACCTGCGTGCTCCCCCGTCGCCTGTCGACGCCATCGCGATTCGGACAGCCGCCAGCCTGGCGACCGTCCGGAGCACTGGATGACGAGTGCAACTGTTTCCGATTCGCACTTGAACACCGACCGCACGCTTGCGGGCAGCGCCGGTCAGTCCAGCGACGACAGTACGGTACGGCGACGTCGCTGCGGCGCGCCCGGTGGCCGACACTTGGGCCAGCTCGCGGCGTGCCACGCCCGATGAGTACGTCCGCCGACGGCCCGTCCCGACTCCCGGCGACCAGCGCCCCGTCGGGTCCCGGCGGGCGCGCCTTGGGCGTCCCGCACCCGCTGCGCGGTCTGTGCGTCAGGCGGATGCGGGAAAGCGCATGGGCCTTTCGGATGCGACGCGCGACTCTCGACTGATACCGAGGCGGAACATATGCTCACCGCAATAGCCCATGTCGATCGCGACACCGGGATGCGGGTGGTGCTGGAGGCGTTGCGGCACGCCGAGTTCGACACGGCTGCCACCCAGGCGTCAGCATCCCAGCTGTGGCCTCACGATCCCCTGGGCGCGCCCACCTCCGGCCCCGATCGGCTACCTGGAAGGGTCACCACCTCCACCATGTCATCGAAGGTTGCAAAAGTTTCCGTCGTCATCCCCACGTACAACCGGTGCGCCCTGCTCGCCGAGACCCTTCGCGGACTGGCCCGCCAGAACCTGCCCACCGACGAGTTCGAGGTCATCGTCGCCGACGACGGCTCCTCGGACGCCACGCCCGACGTGGTGAAGTCCTTCGCCGACCGGTTACGCCTGAAGTACCACTTCCAGGAGGACCTGGGATTCCGTGTCTCCGCCGCCCGCAACGCCGGGGTACGGCTGGCCGACGCACCGCTGCTGGTTTTCCTCGACACCGGCGCCCTGGTTGGCCCCGACTACCTGCGACACCACCTGGCCGCACACGCCGATCCGGCCACCCCGAGGGCGGTCATCGGCTACGCGTACGCCTACCGGCCGGAGGACCCGACCCCGGGTCTCGCCGCGATGGTCGACCGGGCGCTGCCAGAGCGGGTGGTCGACATCTACAGCGGCGATCCGTCCTTTTGGGACAACCGGCACGGCGAGTTTCTCGCGTGCGACTTCGATCCGGGCCGCCGGGTGGTGCCGTGGATGCTGTTCTGGGCCACCAACTGTTCCGTCCGCACCGAGGACTACTGGGCTGTCGGAGGCTTCGACGAGGATTTCCAGCGATGGGGCGTCGAGGACATGGAACTAGGTTTTCGGCTCTTCCAGCGCAACATTCCGTTCACACTGAGCCGCTCCGCTTGGGTCATCGAAGGGCCACACGAGCGTGAGTGGGACAGCAACATGGACAGCAACCACCACAACATCGAGATGTTGCTGAACAAACACCCGGAGCCGGTCAACGAGATCGGATACGCCCTGCTCACAAAGGACCAGTACTGGTCCTGGGAGAACGACTACCGCGCCCTGCTCGACTGGGCTGCCGAGGCGCGCGACCTCGACGTCGCCAAGGAACTGCAGGAGGCGGTCGAGGGGCTGCAACCGGGTGACCGGGTCGCTGTGCTCGGCTGCGGCCCGCAGGTGCCCGCCGGCCTGTCGTCGGCGGTCCTGTTCGACTTCGACCGCGACCTGTTGGAGCGGGCTCTCGCCAACACCGCGTACACCGGTCACCACGCGCTCGGGCTACGCACGCCACTTCCCGACCACTCGGTGGACGTCGTGCTGATCACGTCGCGGCTGCGCGGAATGTTCGACCGCTGGGGGCTGGACCTCGTCCGTGAGGCCCGCCGAATCGGCCGTGAGGTCCGCGCGCCAGGGCTGGAGTCCTGATGGGCACGGCGGTGGATACCGGGCGGCTGGCCGTCAACGGTGGTCCGGCCGTCCGTCCGGCGGACCGCCCCTGGCCGGTATGGCCGGTACCCGCGCCTGAGGCCGGCCGGTACCTCCAGGAGGTGCTGCACAGCCGACGGTGGGCGATCAGCAGCCCGCACCACGGCGACCTGTTCGAACGCCGCTTCGCTCGCGAGTTCGCCGACTACCTGGGTGCCCGGCACTGTGTGCCCACCGACCACGGGTCCAGCGCCCTCGTGGTGGCGCTGGAGTCGCTTGGCCTGGAGCACGGCGACCCGGTGTTGGTGCCGGCGTTGACCTGGGCCGCGTCGGCGACCGCCGTGCTGCGGGCCGGGCTGTTGCCGGTGCTGGCCGACGTCGATCGGGAGACCGGGTGCCTCGACGCCGCCGCTGTGCGCGACGAACCGAACGTGCGGGCGGTCGTGGTGGTGCACTGGGCCGCGACGATGGCTGACGTGCCGGCGATCTCCGCAGTCGCCGACGGCCGGGGTTGCGCGGTCATCGAGGACGCCGCGCAGGCGCACGGCGCACGCTGGCTCGGCCGCGCCGCGGGCACCCTCGGCCGGCTCGGCTGTTTCAGCATGCAGCATTCGAAGGTGCTCACCAGCGGTGAGGGTGGCGCCGTGGTGACCGACGACGACGCCCTGGCCGGTCGCCTGGAGGAGCTACGCGCCGACTCCCGCCGGTACCGCGACGACCCCCGCGAGGGCGAACTCGACCTGCGGGAGACGGCCACGGTGATGGGTGCGAACTTCTGCCTGAGCGAGTTCGCCGCCGCGCTGCTCTGCGCCCAGCTGCCGCTGCTGGACGAGCAGCACGCGGTACGCAACCGCAACTACGACCGGCTCGCCGAGTTTCTCGCCGACGTGCCCTCGGTACGGCTGCTGCGGCGGCGCCCCGAGCAGGACCAGCTGTCGCTGTACGAGGTGCCGATCGTCTTCGACCGGCTGCCAGCGGGCATGGACAACGCCTGGGCCGCCGCCGCGCTCACCGCCGAGCTGGGCATGCGTGCCTATCCACCCCGGCCGCCGTTGCCGCGCAGCCCGCTGTTGCGGCCGTGGACGAAACCGGCGCTCGCGCCGCTCACCGAGCGGTTCGTCGCCCGCCACCGCGGCCGAACGTTTCCCGGCGCGGACCACCTCGCCAGCCACAGTGTGCTGCTGCACCACAGCGCGTTCCTCGGCGACGAGCAGGACATGGCGGACGTGGCGGCGGCTGTCGCCAAGGTGGCGGGTGCGGCATGACGGTCGGGACCGACCGACCGGGTGTCTCGGTGATCGTCCCGGTGAAGGGGCGGGTCGCCGAGACCCGGCGCATGCTCCAGAGCATCATGGTGGCGGCGGCACAGTGCCCGGAAACGGTCGAGACGATCCTGGTCGACGACTCGACGCCCCAGGACGCCCGCCAGCACCAGATCAACTGCGACCGGTACGGCGCCCGCTACGTGCGCGGCCCGCGCCATGTGGGCGCAAAACGCAATCGCGGTGCCGAGCTGGCCGTGCACGACCTGCTGTTGTTCATCGACTCGGACTGCCGCGCCTCGCCCGACCTGCTGCGCCGGTACGTTGCCGGGATGCGCGCCGCCCCGCCGCAGGTGGTGGGCATCGCTGGCCCGACGGTGGTTGAGCACAGCAAGACCCGGGTGTTCGAGATCATGCGACGCTCGCACCTGCTCAACGGCGACCTGGAGATGCCGGGCGCCGGCCGGCCGCTGGCCTGGGCCACCACCAGCAACCTCTTCCTGCGCCGGTCAGCCCTGCGGGCCGTGGGCGGCTTCGCCGAGCGGACCGTCGGGGCCACCGGCGGCGAGGATGTCGACCTGGGACTCCGGCTCACCGGCCGGGGCTGGATCATCCGGTCCGACCCGGACGCGCTGGTGACCCACGACCGGATGAGCACCGACACGGTCCGCTCGGTGTGCCGGCGGCTGTACGGGTACGGCCGATCCGAGCAGTGGCTGTCCACGGTGTACCCACACCTGCGCCGGCCCCGGTTGATGCCGATCGTCGCCCTCGGCCTGACCGCCGGGATCGCCGTGGTCACGGCACACCGTTCCCGGGGACGGAGCCTGCTGCTGCTGCCCGTCGCAGGCGCCACCGCGGTCGGCCTGGGCGCCGTCCTCCGGTACGCCGATGATGAGCCGCCGCGCCGGCTCAGCCATGCGGCGGCGCGCACGATGCTGGAGTGGGTCTTCGACCTCGGGGCGGTCGCGGAGGCGGTCCGCCTGCGCCGACCGGTCCTGTTGTTCACCGGCTTCCGGTCGCCCGACCGCGACCCGGCCGCATAGGTCCTGGGGAGGACGTCCTGTTGCACACGGAGAACCTGGTGTTCGGCACACGAGGGGTGCCGTACCACTACGGGTTTGACTGCGGCACCGCGCTGCTCGACACGGTGCTGGACGAGGTGGCCGGGGGGCCGGTGCTCTTCGTTGTCGACCGTGCGGTGCTGCGCCGGAAGGTGCCGGTGCACCCGTTCGTGGTGGAGGCCGTCGAGCAGCAGAAGAGGCTTTCGCTGGTGGAGACCCTGTCGGAGTACGCCGTGGAGCGCGGCTTCGACCGCGGCGGCACGGTAGTCGCCATGGGCGGCGGTCTGGTGGCCAACATCGCCGGGCTGGCGGCGGCCCTGCTGTACCGCGGGGTGCGGCTGATCCACCTGCCCACCACCCCTATCGCGGCATTCGACGCCGTGCTGTCACTGAAGCAGGCGGTCAATCTCGCCGCGGGGAAGAACCTGTCTGGTGCCTACTTCCAGCCGGCGCTCATCGCCTGCGACCTGACCTGGCTCACCACCATTCCGCCACGGGAGATGCTCACCGGGGTCGCCGAGATGGCCAAGAACGTGTTGGCCGTGGTGCCCGATGAGCGCGGCAGGTTCGTGACCGCGGTGGCGCAGCTGGACACCAGGCCCGCGGCGGCCCTGCAGGCGCTGTGGCGGATCGGCTTCACCGCCAAGAAGCCACTGCTCGCCCGCGATCCACACGAGCGACGCGAGGCCCTTGTCTTCGAGTATGGCCACACCGTGGGTCACGCGCTGGAGTTCATGTCCGGGGGCGCGATGGGCCACGGCGAGGCGGTGGCGTGGGGGATGCTGGTAGCCGCCGAGGTCAGCACCATGCTCGGCCATCTCGACGAGGAGGGCACGGAGGCGCACTACAAGGTCGTCGGCCCGCTCCGCCTACCCGCGCCGACGACCGCGCTCGACTGGGTCGACCCGGCCGCACTGCGGGCGCGGCTTGCCACGGACAACAAGCGAGGCTACCTGGCGGGCAGCGCCGGTGACGTTCCGATGGTGCTGTTGCAGGCGCCGGGGGCGACTGTGACGAGCCCGGGTGGGCTGCCGCTGACGCTGGTGCCGGACAAGATGATCCTGGCCGCGCTGGACCGGGTCCGGGCACGGGACGGGTGGGCGGCATGACCGCTCCGGTAGTCACCGAAACGTCGTCGATGCGGCTACGCCGAGCCGGCGCGCTGGTCTCTCTGGCCGTCACCGCGTTCTGCTACGTCGCGATGGAGACCCTGCCCATCGGGATCCTGCCGCTCGTTTCGGCCGATCTCAATGTCTCCATGTCCATGGCCGGCACGCTGGTTACCGGGTACGCCGTCGTGGTCGCGGTGGTGTCGCTGCCGTTGACCTACGCCACCCGGCGCATCCCACGTCGCCGGCTGATGAGCACCCTGCTGGGATTGCTGGTGGTCGCGACCGTGGTCTCGGCGACCGCACCCACCTACGGGGTGCTGCTCGGGGCCAGGGTCGTGATCGCGATCACCCAGGCGTTGTTCTGGGCGGTCGCGGCCCCCGCCGCAGCCGGGATGTTCCCCGTCCACGTGCGGGGACGGGTGATGTCGGTGGTGTTCTCCGGGGCCGCGCTCGGCCCCATGCTCGGGGTGCCGGCGGGCACCTGGCTGGGACAGCAGGCGGGTTGGCGGGTCGCCTTCCTCGCGCTGGCCAGCCTGGCGTTGGTCGCCTTCCTGGCCATCGTCATGCTGATGCCGTCGGTGCCACCCGAGCAGGAGCACGCAGCCACCGGCACCAATCCCGAGGCGCGCCGCTACGCCATCGTGATCATCACGACGGCACTGTCGGTCGCCGGACTCTTCACCGCCTTCACATACACGTCGGTCTTCCTCACCACCGTCAGCGGTCTGCCGGCGGCGGCGCTCAGCGCGGTGCTGCTGGCCCGCGGCGTCGCCGACTTCATCGGCATCAGCGCGGGCGGGTGGGCCACCGACCGTCACCAACGGCTGGCGGTCATCGTCCCGCTGGCGCTGCTGGCCGCCGCCCACCTGGGCATGTTCTGGCTCGCCGAGGCGACGCTGCCAGTCGCGGTGCTGCTCTCGCTGACAGGGTTTGCGATGGGGGCGCTCACACCGGCCCTGTCCAACCGAGTCATGGAGGTGGCACCCGGACGCACCGACGTCGCCTCGGCCGGCAACTCGGCGGCCTACAACGTCGGCATCGCCGCCGGCTCGCTCCTTGGCGGCATCGTCCTCCCCACGCTCGGGGTGCGCGCCACCGCGCTGGTCGGCGGGATCGTGCTGCTGCTGGCCCTCGCCGTGGCACTGGCCGAGACCGGGGTCGCGACAACCGCCGCGCGGCGGACCAGCCCCGTTGGCGGGAACCGGTGAACCCGGCGTGATCTAGGAAAGGACGCCTTCACCCCGTGTCGACGCCACCAGCGCGTGGTCCACCAGCCCCGGCTCCTGTCCCGACAACACGGTGGCCTACCGCCGTTCCGCCAGCGCGTCTGCTGACCGGAGAGACGACCGGCGTAGTCGGACCTCGGCGACGGGAACTGGTTGATTGACCGACAGCTCGATCTCCCGACAACGTGGACCGATGACCCGTCTCGGTGCGGGCACCCGGTGTTGCCGTTGCAGATGCAGCCTCACAGCTCACGTTCTCACGAATCTGATCTCTGACGGGGTACCATCCACATCCACTGCTTCGACATTAATGATGTCGGCGGGCCCCACCGCAACCAGCGTCACAGGCGAGTCACCGGAAACATCCACGACGGTGTCGCCGTCGACGTCGGAGATCGTGATCCCGCGATCGGGCCGACCCCAGACCTGAAGGGTGATCGCGGTGAACCGGCCGTCGCCGATGCGCTCGCCCGGTTCCACCGTGGGAATGATCGCGCCATAGCGGACGAACAGGGGAAAGGTCTCCAGTCCGTGCTTTGTCTTGATGTAACGGCCGCCCTCGACAACGGCCTTGGTCCAGTAGTCGACCCACTTCCCGACCGGCAGATAGACCATACGTTCGCCCGACGGATCGTTGACGGGAGCGACCAGAAGGTCTCGCCCGAACCGATACTCCTGGTCAGCGCTCCACGCGACCGGGTCCTCGGGATTGTCGACGTTGAGCGCACGGAGCATCGGCTCGCCGGAACGCGACGAGCGCACCGCCGCCGAGTAGAGGTAGGGAGCAAAGTGGTAGCGAAGCCTCAATGCCTGAGTGATCAGTCGTTCGACCTCGTCACTGAACTCCCACAGGTCCCGGGTCTTCGTGCCGTGGAACCGCAGCAGGGGTGAGAACGCGCCGAACTGTGCCCAGCGGACGTACAAGTCGTCGCTCGGCCTGCCATTGAAGCCACCGGCGTCGTGCGACCAGAACGGCACACCCGAGAGGCCATGGCTGGCCCCAGCCCGAATGGTCGATCCGAGCCCAGCCCAGGAAGTCTGGACATCGCCCGACCACTGGGCCGAGTGCCGCTGTCCGCCGACGAACGACGAACGCGTCCACACAAAGTCATAGCCGTGCACCTCGCGGGTCACCTCGCACACCGCGTCATTGAACAGCAGCGCGTAAACGTTGTGCAGTTCGGTACCGGTCATCCCGTTGTGAGCGACCGCGTCGGCCGGCACTCCTTCGCCGAAATCGGTCTTGTACAGCGCGGCGCCAGCACGCAGCGGAGGACGCAACAACTCCTTCCACCACTCCCTGGCCTCGGGATTGGTGAAGTCCACGATGCCGCTATCCGGCTGATACCCATGCCAAACATCAGCGACATACGTCTCCCCCACACCATTTCTGAGGAAGTAGCCACGCTCGTCACCCACGGCGAACACCGGCGACTCATGTGAGATGTAGGGGTTCATCCACAGGCAAACCTTGAAACCTTGCTGCTCGAGATCGTCGAACATCTTGTCGGGCTCGGGGAAGTTGGCGTCGTCCCACCGCATGTCCGACCAACTTCCGCCCACCTGCCAATACGTGTCGAGGTGGAGGACGTCGCAGGGAATCCCCCGCTCGCGGATCGTGGCACCGCGCGCCGTGAACCGTTGCTGGTTGTCGCGAGCGAAGCCCGAGGAGATCCAGGTGCCGAAGGCCCACTTGGGGGGCAGGACGGGAGGTGAGGTCAGACGGTTGTAGCGGTCCAGGATCTCGACCGGCTCTCCCGCGAGGATGAAGTACTCCAGCACGTCGTCGGGAACGACGATCTCGACCACGCCATGCGTGGACTGAGCCATGTCGAACTCGACAGGCGCACCGGAGTTGACCAGGACTCCGTAACCGCGGCTGGACAGGTAAAGCGGAACGTTCTTGTAGGCACGGATCGAGTCCGCGCCGAACGCGTCAAAGTTCCACATCAGCGGGCGCTGACCGCGCGCGTTCAATTGAGCGAAGCGTTCCCCGAATCCCGCGAATGCCTCGTCCGGGGTACAGGTGAAGGACTCGTGGTAGGCCACCGGCTCGCCGTTGACCAGAGAGCGACCGAACGGCAAGGTCCGCAGCCTGGTGGAGATATCCCTCTCGCCTCGATTCTGGCCCACCAGGGTCTTGGTGGTCGCGTCCGTGTAGCGCAGCGACCAAGGGCTGAGCGTGGCCACCGCACGGACCGGACCGGCGTCGACCACGACTGTCCCGCATTCGACCGACACTTTCGCGTGCTCATAGCTGTCGGCATGGACCAACTCGAGAATACGGGTCACCGTGGGCCGCGCCGCCGGCTCCGCCGACAGGCGCACCCTGACGACACCCTCCGCCGCGGCGGTCAGGTCGACATAGAGTTCCTCGCCAGCAGATGTCGTCGCCACCAGGGTGACCGAAGCAGCTGCCTGCGCGACGACCTGAGCCTCCTGCACAGCCGACAACCCCTCCTCTCCATAATCGCGCACCGGAAGCTCAGGTGGAGGCGCGACGAAGTACTCGCGTTTTACCAGCGGAGGGTGATACGGCATATGCTGCTCCCAAGTCACCATCGTGGCAGACCTCATGGCCACCACACAGACAACATGTACTACCGGCAGGCGTACTGAACCATAGCCCGCACCCGATCCGTACGGACCGATCCACGGAGCCGTCCATCGTCAAATTGAGACTGGTGAGTGCCGTATGACATCATCGTTAAGCGGAATGGGGGGCTGCGCGACCACGCAGCGCTGCCCGGAAGGGTACAGCGATTCGGCTCGGCCGTACCGGACGGCGACGGAATCGAAACCCGCACCTGCTACGGCTGCCGCGACTTCCAAGGTGCTTGCCCGGCCTCGCACCCGCTGCCTGGTGACACCCGCACGTCAGAAACTCACTCGGACCTCAGCAGGGCCAGGCGTTGAAGGTCGCGGGGCGTCCCTGCCGGCTCGTGCTCAACTGCGCAGGACGGACAGTTGAACATGTCTCGTGCTGAATCAGACCGGACTATCCACCGGAGCCCCTACCGTCCAGACGTGCGACGTGCCACCTACGCCAGGGCCCGGCGGCGATCCAGGCCGTGAACGGCAGCGCACCCACCCTGGCCGACGTCAGGGCGGCGGGGACCAACGGATCCGACCCTGCCACAACTCGTCAGGCACCCTCTGCAGATCAAACGCTCGGCCCCCAGGCTCAGCCGACCACCACCACCGAAGGGTTCCGGCCACCACCATCGCGACTCAGTCCGTCATCGTGTTTGCCCGTACCCGAGCACCACGTATGATCGCTGACAATGAGCGCGCACATTGTCCGCAAATTGACGCTCACGCCGTCAACAGCAAACTGGGTGGGCCAGGAACGCTGTTTCAGGTGAGGTGAAGCGAATTCCCGCCCGTCACCGCCCTGCATCTCGACGGCCAGCAGCCGACGATTCCGACGCAGCCAGATGAGTTCGGGGCCGACCCCCTTGGTCCACTTCTTCCGGAGGCAACATGCAGCGCGGCGCCTATTTCCTCGCCAACGACGACATCCTGGAACAGGCCATCGGATTCCTCAACAGTTTCCGGATCCACAATCCGACGATCCCGCTGTGCCTGGTGCCGTTCGCGGATAATTTCGCGCGCATCAGCGGGCTGGCCGACCGGTACAACTTCACGATCTGGCGCGACAACGACACGCTACGACGTTGCGACGCCATCAGCGAGCAGTTCCACGACGGCAGCACGATGGGCCAGTACCGAAAGCTGGCGATGTGGAGGGGACCGTTCGAGGAGTTCGTCTACATCGACTCCGACACAATCGTGCTCGAATCGATAGACTTTGCCTTCGATCATCTGTCGCGATACGACTTCGTGACCTCCCACTCCGACATTCCCCGCATACGACACTGGGTTTGGCGTGATTCGATTTTTCAGACCAACGCCCTGCGGCGCGAACAGATAGAGTACGCCGCCAACACCGGGTTCGTGGTGTCGCGTGCCGGGTTGCTCGATCCCGAGGCGGTCTGGGGGGATCTCTCCGCACCACTGTCCCTGGCGCCACACATGGAACTACTCTGCCGTGAGCAACCCCTGTTGAACTATCTCATTGTGACGTCAGGGCGGCCGTACTCGAGTCTGTGGACCATCGCCGCAGAGAAGAACGACCCAGATATCCCGCAGGAACAGTGGGCCGGCCACGATATCGGTCGGGTCGACGCGGGCCGGCTCATCCCATCCCAGGTGAACCGGGTCCTACTGGTCCATTGGGCCGGGGAGTGGCAACGATTTCGCACCGAGGGTGGAACACTTCCTTACTATGACCTGTGGCAGCACTACCGCATGATAAGCGGCGACGAGAGGTAAGAAGGTGCCGGACATGAAGGTGGCACAGCTCAAGGACAACCTGACCTGGGTGGGTCCGAGCGTAAAGGAGATCATGTGGCAGTACAACGAGATCTTCGAACATGGCTGCTATGACGGTATTCAGCTTCCAGACCAGCCGTTCGTCGTCGACGTGGGCGCAAACATCGGCCTCTTCATGCTCTTCATCCGGCAACGTCAGGAATCGGCCGAGATCCTCGCCTTCGAGCCAATGCCCGAACCAGCGAAGGCACTACTCCACAACGTGGAACACTACGGGTGGACGAAGGTCGCGCTGCACCAGTGCGCGCTCGGCCGGGAAGATGAGGAAGACGTTCCGTTCACCTACTATCCACTGCTACCCGGGAACTCGACCAGATATCCCAAACAGAAGGAACTACAGAAACGCGTGCTGTACGACTTTGAGCCGGCTGCCTACATCGACCGCCTGCACAGCGGATACGAGGTACGCACTGATGTTCGCCGACTCTCCTCGTTCCTGCCGGACGACCGCCGCGTCGACCTGTTGAAGATTGACGTCGAGGGAGCCGAGCTCGACATCCTGCTCGGTATCGACCCACCCCACTGGGACCTCATCGACCAGGTCATCATCGAGGTGCAGGATCTCGCGGGGCGTCTCGAGGACATGTGTGACCTGCTCATCCAGCATGGCCTGCGACCAACCGTGATGCAGGCACCGATGATTCCCACTGCGATCGTGACCTATGTCGTCTACGCGAATCGGCCATCAATGTGAACTTCGAAGCACAGCCGGTGAGCGCGGAAGCGGAATTCACAAATCCCGCGTTACCGGTCGCCGAGCGTGTCCGCAGCCTTCTTACCCAGCTGACGCTGGAGGAGAAGCTGGCGATGATGCACCAGTACTCCCCCGGCATACCGCGACTCGGCATTCCGCCGCTCGTCTGGGGAATCGCCGTCCGCAGGGGGGCCGACCCAGTGCCAGGCGCGACCGTCTTCCCGCAGGCGGTCGGCCTCGGAGCCACCTGGAATCCAAACCTGATCACCCGCATTGGCGCCGCTATCGCGGCCGAGATCCGCGCTTACCACCACCAGCGGCCAGAGGTCGGGTTGGCGATCTGGGGTCCGGTCACCAACCTGCTGCGTGATCCTCGCTGGGGCCGTAACGAAGAGGGCTACTCGGAGTGCCCCGTGCTAACGTCCGCGCTGGCCACGGCGATGTGCCGCGGACTGTCCGGACATGCGGATTCGGCCGGGGGGCAACACCGGGCGACCACACCGATTCTCCAGCACTTCCTTGCCTACAATCACGAGAACGGCCGCGGCAGCCGGTCGGCATATCTTCGCCCACGCGTGCTGCACGAGTACGACCTGCGAGCGTTCAAAACACCGATTGTCGACGGTGTCGCGGACGGCGTCATGCTCGCCTACAGCCGCGTCAACGGTGTACCCAACCATCTGAGCCCGCACATCCGCGGTCAGGTCCGCGCCTGGAATCCGGACAGCGTCGTGATGTCCGACGCGTGGGCACCGAGCTTCCTCGCGATGGACGAGAGTCCGTCGTACCAGAGCCGACTCCAGGCGTACGCCGCCGCTGTACGGGCTGGTCTGGATTTGTTCGTCGACCAAGGCGACCGCAGCGACATCATCACCGATAACCTCCGCCAGGGGTTGGCGAACGGCCTGATCTCCGAGGGGATGCTCGACGCCGCAGTGGGCCGGTTACTGCGGATGCGCATGCGGTGGGGCCAGTTCGACGCGCGGGAGAACGACGACGCGGGCTGCGAGTCGCAGGTCGTGGACGCCCAAGCACACCGTCAGCTCGCCGCACGTGCCGCGGCGGAGGCGATCGTCCTGCTCACGAACCGGGACGACCTGCTCCCCCTGGACCCCGCCGCAGCCCGTCGGGTGGTGGTTGTCGGTCAGCTCGCCGCCATGGTGTGTCGCGACTGGTACAGCCCGCAGTTCGACGGCGCCTGGACACCGGTGGCGGCGGTCACCTCACTGCTGGGCCACGACCGCGTCAGTCTGGTTGAGGGTGTCGACGTGATCGCGCTGCGGTGCCAGGACCGCTACATCGCGGCCCCCGCAACGCCCAAGGGGGGTGAGCTGACATGGCAGTCCGCGACGGCCGTCGAGGCCCCCCATGCCTTCGCCGTGTTCGACTGGGGCTCCGATGTGCTGTGCCTGCGCGCGGAGAGCAACGGACGATTCCTGAGAAGCCGATCAAATCGAACAGTGGTCAACGACCGGCTCGCGCCGGAAGGGTGGCAGGTCCGCGAACGGTTCCGGCTCGAGCCACACGGCACCGGTTCCGTACTGCTCGACGTGTCCACCGGCCACTACGTGGCACCGCCGGCCGCTGACGGCGTGCTGCGCGTGGCGGCCGCCACTGCCGACACCGCCGCCGTTCTCCACGTAGAGCTGATCACCGACGGGGCGACCGCAGTCGGTGAGGGGGCTGCCGACGCGGATGCCGTCGTCGCGTTCGTGGGAAATCATCCGTTGATCAACGGTCGTGAGGCGGAGGACCGCACCGAGATCGGGCTGGCGCCGTCCCAGGAGAGGGTCGTCCACGCGGCCGCAGCCGCGAATCCCGCCACCGTCGTGGCGCTGGTCAGCAGCTATCCGCTGGCGGTGGAGGACATCGCCGCCGCGGCGCCGGCCATGCTCTGGAGCAGCCACGCCGGGCCCGAGTTGGGCACCTCGCTGACCGATGCCATCTTCGGGGTTCGAGCGCCGGCCGGACGTCTCCCGCAGACGTGGCCGCGCCGCGTGACCGACCTCGGCGACATGTACGAGTACGACATCATCAAGGGCCGCAAAACATACCTGTACTCGGACGCCGAGCCGCTGTTCTCCTTCGGACACGGGCTGACATACACCCGCTTCTGGTACGACATGAGCCTGCTGCGTCCGATCCTGTGTGTCGAAAACCCGATTGAGGTGTCGGTCGAGGTGGGCAACCCGGGGCCGGTGGACAGCGACGAGGTGCTCCAACTGTACGGAAGGGCACGGCAATCCCGCCATCCGCGTGCACTGCGCCAGTTACTCGCGTTCCGCCGCGTCCACGTGCCGGCGGGCACCGCGCTCTCTGCACAGTTCACCATCCCGCTGCAGGAGCTAGCCATGTGGGACGTCGAACGGCACGAGTTCGTCGTGGAGCCTGGAGACTACGACATCATGCTCGGACGATCGTCGACCGACATCGTGGCGACGCGGCTCCTGACGGTGCGTGCCGACCCCGTCGGGCCGCGTCGTCTGGACCTCGAACCAGTCCGGCTGTCCGACTTCGACGACTACCACGCTTTCTGGCCGGAGGACGACGCCGAAACCGGCTTGACCACCATGATCTGCGCTGACGCCGGTGCCTGGCTGGTGTTCCGCGATGTCGTCGTCCGCGGGCAACGCCTTCGCATGCGGGCCGTCCGTCCGACGACTGGTTGGGCCGCGGTTGAGATCCGGATGAACGGGCCGGAGGGTGACCTCCTGGCCGTCGTTGCGGTCGTTGCGGATGCCGACGACGACGTCATCGATGTTCCGCTGGCCGCAAACGTCAAGCGCGGGGACATCTTCATCGTCTCGACCGGCGCCGTCCGGCTGACGACGGTGCAGATCCGCTGAGGCGTTTTGCTCGCCACCGGTGCGGTGACGGAGACATGGCGAACGCGACGTCGTCGCGGCAGCGTCCGGGTTGAATCAGGCGGCGAGGACGGCGCGGCGACGAGCAGTCCGAATCCGGTGAGGGTGAGAAGGTCGAGCGCCAGTTACGCGGCGGACATCAGCGCAGTCGGATGCTCGCCGACGACGAGGCCGTCCGCCGTCCAGCGCGCGATATCCGCCTCGGCTATGCCGTGGGCCCTGATGAGCTTGCCGACGCTGACGCCGCCCGCGATGTCGTCAAGGCACGACAGAAGCGTGGCGTCGGTGCAGTAGCCGGTGTAGTCGTTGCAGTAGCCGCTACGCAGCCAGGCAGCCCAGGGCGGGATGCGCAGCACGGCGTCGGCGCTCAGCACACCCTGCGTCGCGAAAGTCGGGCCCGAATCGCGCCCGCATCCCAAAATCGCGTCCGCGTATCCTTGCAGCGCAGTGCTGAGCGAATAACGGCCGCGTAGCTGGTCGAGCAGATCCTCACCCACCCGTTCGCGCCGGCCGATAACCTCGGCCAGATGGTCCGCGGCGGCGTCGACGTCGCCCGGATCGACCTTGCGGACAAGCTCCTCCGGAACGGTCGTGCGGTGCGCGGCCACCCGCGAGACGATCGCGGGAACCCCGCAGAGCATCGACTCCACGGGTACGTTACCGAATGCCTCCGGAAAGCTTCCTATGCACAGCGTGGCCGATCCCGTGGAGTAGTAGTGCGGCATCTGGGACCGTGGCACCCAGTCGTGGAAGTGCAGGTTGTGTCGCACGCCGAGCTTGCCGCCTCGTCGTTCGCTGCGGTGTAGGCACGCGTGTGCGGGGACGCCTCGTCTCCGGCGGGCCTGTCGGGCCACACTGGCACGAGCAGTCGGACGCGCGAACATTTCCGCCGACAAACGCTCTCGCAGGGCGGCGATGACCCGGATCGCGTCGTGCAGGCCCTTGCTCTCCTCAAGGCGATGTGGGAACAGAACCGCGATGGCCTCCGGGGCGAGAGCGAGCCGTTCACGCATTGCGCGCAGGCCCGTCCGGTACCGTGTCGTGTCGAACCCAGTATTGACCACGCGGATCGCGTGGTCGGGTAGCGAACGACGCCGACGAAGAGTCTCGCGGATGCAGGCGCCCATGTAGTCGGAGTTCGTCACGAGACGGTCTCCACCGAACGCGATGGTGCCAGCCAGGGTGTGCGGATAGACAAAGTCGTAGACGCCACCGACAAGCGGTCTGTCGGCGCGCACGAAGCCGAAGCGCAGGTTCAGGTCGTGCACATACAACCCGTCGTGGCGCCTCACCTCCTCAGTCAGCAGGTCGACCATGGCGGTCGGCCGAAACGGGGGCGTCGGGTACGGATCACCCGGACCGCTGTTGAAACCGAGGACCGGTCGCACCGCGACGCCGGGAAAGATGTTGAACGCTTCCGGCAGTCCGGTTGCGTGCCGCAATACACCGTCACTCGAACACCGGTTTCGCCGAAATGGCGCAGGACGTCGATCAGCACGGCCTACGAGCCGTCATGTGCAACATCGGGCAGCAGCGGTCGAACCTGAAAAATCAGTAGCCGAAACCCTCGATACGAGCCTGACGCCATGCGAAACGCCCACGCTGTCCATCGGCGCCACTGTATCAGCGACTAAACACCGCGGGACAGCACAATCGCTTCGCCGCCGCGCTCTGGCAGGTCCGCAGATCGCCTATCGTCAGGCAACGGCAACACGGTGTTCCTGTACCGCCCGGTTCGCTCCTGCACGCGGACCGGGGCAAGCCATTTGGTTCCCCAGTGAGGTGAACGATGAAGATTGCGGTGGTCGGGGGCGGGTCGACCTACACACCCGAGTTGGTGGACGGGCTCGCCCGGCTCCGAAGCGTCCTCCCGGTGACCGAGCTGGCCCTCGTCGACACGGCGGCAGACCGGCTCGGCGTCGTCGGCCGGTTCGCGGCACGGATCTTCGCGCAGCATGATCATCCGGGCAAGGTCACCTGGACAACGGTGGCGGATGAGGGCCTGGACGCCGCCGACGTGGTCCTGATCCAGCTCCGTGTTGGAGGACAGCGGGCGCGGATGTCGGACGAGACCTTTCCGATGGAGTGCGGCTGCGTCGGCCAGGAGACGACCGGTGCGGGCGGTTTGGCCATGGCGCTGCGGACCGTGCCCGCGGTGTTGCGGGTCGCGGAGCGCGCCGCGAGGCGGGCTGCGGCCGATGCATGGATCATCGACTTCACCAACCCGGTCGGCATCGTCACCCGGGCACTGCTCGACGCCGGCCACCGGGCTGTCGGACTGTGCAACGTCGCCATCCAGTTACAGCGCCGCTGCGCGAACCTGCTCGGCGTCGCACCGGAGAAGGTGGTCCTCGACCACATCGGGCTGAACCACCTGACCTGGACTCGTGCGGCGTTTGTCAACGACGAGGACCGGTTGCCCGAGCTGCTCTCGGCACACCCGCACGCGCTGGCCGCCGAGGTGGGGCTGCCGGCGGAACTCCTGACGTTCTTCGGCTCGGTTCCCTCGTCCTACCTGCGCTACTTCTACTTTCACGACGCCGTGGTCGAGGCGGAGCGCGGTGCTCCCACCCGCGGCGCCCAAGTCGCCGCCATCGAACAGTCCCTGCTCGAGATCTACGCCGACCCGAGCGTCAGCACCAAGCCGGATCTGCTGGCCCAGCGCGGCGGCGCGTATTACTCCGAGGCGGCTGTGGGTCTGATCGCCGCGCTCAACGGCAACTCACCGGGGCCACACGTGGCCAACGTCCGCAACAACGGCACGGTCCCGCACCTGCCGGACGAGGCCGTCGTCGAGGGCACCTGCGACGTCGACAGCGGGGGACCCCGACTGCGGCGAATCCGGCCACTGCCGCCCGAGATGTCAGGGCTCATCAGCCACGTCGCTGGCTACGAGGAACTGGCGCTGGCCGCGGCGGTCCATGGCGGACGCGACCGCGTCTACCGGGCGCTGCTCGCACACCCGCTCGTGGGCCAGCACGACATCGCCGACGCCCTCACCGACCGCCTGGTAGCCGCCAACGCCGACTACCTCGCGTGGGCGCGATGAGGCTCTACCTCGCGGTCGACGGCGGCGGGTCGAAGACCGACGTGGTCATCGGCGACGAAGCCGGGCGTTTGTTGGCCGTCACGCAGGGCCCGTCCACCTGCCATCAGATGATCGGCCTGCCGGAGGCGCTGCGGCGCCTGCGGAAGCTCGTCTTCTCGGCGCTCGCTCGCTCCGGGCTACCGGATACCACGGTGTTCGACCGGGCCGAGTGCTACCTGTCGGGCGCCGATTTCCCGCCCGAGGTCACGATGTTGACCTCGGCGGTCACCAGCCTCGGTTGGGCGCGCTCGATCCGCGTCGCCAACGACACCTACGCCGTGCTCCGTGCCGGGACGGCGGCACCGAACGCGATCGGCGTCGTCTGTGGCACCGGCATCAACTGCGTGGCGCGCGCGGCGGACGGGCGTACCACCGGATTCTGGTCGGTCGGAGAAATTTCCGGTGACTGGGGCAGCGGGTGGAGCCTGGGCAGTCTGGCGTTGTGGCATGCCATGCGCGAGCACGACGGCCGTGGGCCGTCGACGGTGCTGGGTAGCGCGGTTCCGGCTCACTTCGGTCTGCCGGACATGGACGCGGTGGTCGCCGCGTTTCACTTCGGCCAGATCGCCGGCGAACGGCGTCAGGAGCTGACCCCGCTGATCTTCACACACGCGGCGGACGGGGATGCCGTCTGCGCCTCGCTCGTGGCTCGGCTCGCCGAGGAGATCGTCACGCTGGTGATGGTGGCCGGCCGGCGGCTGAGCATCTTGGACTCGCCGCACACCGTCGCGCTCGGCGGCGGCGTCATACGACCACGTCATCCAATGTTGCTCGATCTCATCCGGAATGGGCTTCCGGCGACAACGACAATGACCGTTGTGCACAGCCCGCCAGTGCTCGGCGCCGCTCTGCACGCCCTCGACTGGTTCGGCGCCCCGCCCGCCGCGCACGAGCGTTTACACGCCGCCCTGGCCGACTGAAGAGATCACTGAAAGACGTCTCGAAGCTCGGTGAAGGTCCTGCCTGGCAACAGGGCTGCCGGTCACCCTGCCGGGCGGTGTGGTGCAGGTCGGCGATACCAGAAGGGCTCTCGGAACCGGGCGGGCATCAGCCCCGGTGAACGAAAAGATCCACTCCGGGCGGGCTGCGGAAATGACCCGCACCCAGGCGTCTTCGACGATCGCCGCACCGAACAGGCGCCGGGGCAACGAGACAACCCTCAGCAGTCGGTCTCCACCGCCGTATCCACCCCGCGCACGCGACCAGCCGCGCCAACGGCTCTTGGCCGAGGTGAAACCGCGGCCCGACACGACCATACACCGACCAGTTCCAGGTGGCACAAGTTGCTCCGGGCACATGTTCGGTGTCGTAATTACTCTCGGCAGTTTTCCTGTCTTCCCCACCATCAGACATCAGCCTGGTACCGCCATACGTTCCGCGCTGGTCACCCCACCAGCTGGGACCTGTTGAAGGTTCGCCCCACACGGCCATGCGGGCGGTCTCGTTGACGAGCGGCGAGCCCTCAGAAATCACTGTGCGTGAACGTTGCGGGCCGCAACCTTCGATGATCGAGAGGTTGGACAACGACAGATGGACGTATATCATCCAAATACGAACGAGTCGCGGCTCGCGATGCGTTCCGCATGTTCAGATCAGCACACACATGGGGGTGCGGATTGACGGCACATGGCCCGCGGCATTTAGTCAGCCTCACTCAATCGGATCGCCGAATGAGCTCGGAGGAATCAAACTATTCGCAGCAGGACGTTTTTTTGGTGCCTGTCGAAGCGCTTCGACGCGGCGAATCTCCTCGCTTAGCGGGAGAGAACGAAGACCACATCGAGTTCTTTACGCAGACGGAGATGCCGCTCCCGCCGATCCTCGTACATCGCCGCACTATGCGCGTCATCGACGGAAATCACCGACTAAGGGCCGCCGAGCGCCGGGGACAGGCCACCATCGCGGTTCGCTTCTTCGAAGGCGACGACGAGCGCGCTTTCATCGAGGCCGTCCGCGCCAACCAGGCACACGGCCTGCCGATGTCGCTGGCCGACCGTGAGGCCGCCGCGACGCGCATCCTGCAGTCCAGCCCTCAGCGATCAGACCGGGCCGTCGCCGCCATCACCGGGCTGGCGCCCGGAACGGTGGCGGCGATCCGTCGCCGCACCGCCGTCGGGGACGCGGACGGGGTTGCCCGGGTCGGCCGGGACGGCAGGGTGCGACCGTTGAACAGCGCAGAGGGCCGGCGGATGGCGAGTGAACAGATCGCCAGGCGGCCCGATGCGACTCTTCGAGAGATCGCGCGGAGCGCCGGAATCTCACTCGCCACCGCCCGAGACGTACGTGAACGCGTGCGTCGCGGCGACGACCCGGTCCCCGCGAAGATGCGGCGCGGCGGCGAGCCTGTCGGGGACGACCGCGCACCCGCCCCGGTCCGCCGCATGCCTAGGGAACCCCAGCCGAGCCAGAGCCCCGCAGCGGCGGGATGCACCTGCGCCGACGGCTGCGCCGAACCGGTCCAGGACCAGACCGGTCTGCTGCGGAGCCTTTCCAGGGACCCGTCGCTGAGGTTCAGCGAATCAGGCCGCATGATGCTGCGCTGGCTCCACGCGCGAGCCGCCGGACCCGCCGGATGGGAAGAGGCGATGAGCGGGTTGCCGCCACACTGCGGGTACCTCGTCGCAAAGGCCGCCCGTAACTGTGGCGCCCAGTGGCTGGAATTCGCCTCGATAGTCGAACGCAAGCTCGGATCGACCGCGTAGTCGGGCGGTGACGCGCGCCCGTTGCGCGAAGGCCCGGCAGTCGACCAGTCCGCACGAGTCGAGAAGACAGGTGAGGTATGACCAGCGTTGAAAGCCGGGCCCAGGCAATCCTGGCGCAGCTCACTCTGGACGAGAAGATCGCCATGTTGTACGGCCAAATGCCCGCGGTGGACCGGCTCGGACTGACCGAGTTCCACACCGGCGGCGAGGCGGTGCACGGCCTGGTGGCGTCCTCACCCACCACCGTGTTTCCGCAGGCGGTGGGCCTCGCCGCGACCTGGAACCCAGACCTGATGGGCGCCATCGGTTCGGTCATCCTGGCGGAACTGGAAGCCCTGCTGCCCGCCGACCCGCCGGATCCGCGGTTGGGCCGCAACCTTTGGGCACCCGTGGTCAATCTGCTCCGCGATCCCCGCTGGGGCCGCAACGAGGAAGGGTACAGCGAAGATCCGCACCTGACGGTCGCGCTGGCTGTCGCGTACTGCCGCAGCCTGCGCGGTGACGCGTCACAGTGGCGGGTCGCACCGACCCTCAAGCATTTCACCGCGAGCAACCACGAGAACGACAAGTTCGGCGAGTCCGTCAGTGTACGGCCGCGGGTGCTGCATGAGTACGACCTGCCGCCGTTCCTGGAGCCGATCCGCGCCGGCGTCGTGGCCTCCGTCATGCCCTCATACAACGTGGTAAATGGTCGACCCAACCACGTCAGCCCGCACCTACGGCTTCTCCGTGAAGAAGACCCGGATGTGGTGATTATCGCGGACGGCCACGCGTCGGCGGACATCGTCAAGAAAAGTCACTTCTACGAGAACTTCACGCTGGGGTTCGCGGGAGCCCTTCGGGCAGGTCTCGACAGCTTCACTGACGACCTGAAAGTCACCATGACCGCCCTCTACGACGCCTTCCGGCTCGGCCTGCTGAGCGAAGAGGACATCGACCCCGCCGTCGGGCGGATACTGCGGATGCGGTTGCGGCTTACCGACGCTTTTCAGACGCCCGCCCCGACCGGGACGAACAGGCTGAACACGCCGGATCACGAGCGCCTGGCGCGGGAGGCGATGCGCCAGTCCATCGTGCTGCTCCAGAACGACGGGCTGCTGCCGCTACACCCCGAGGACGGCCGCACGGTGGCCGTCCTCGGGCCGCTGGCCGACCGGGTCTGTCGTGACTGGTACGGAGGCATCCCCCCCTACCGGGTCACGCCGCTTGATGGCCTCCGGTCTCAGGTAGGTGACTCCCGGGTGGTGTTCGTCTCGGGCCTGGACCGCATCGCCCTGCGGCTGGCGGCAGGCGGCGACTACCTCGCCGTGGCATCCGGCGATGACGCGCTGCGGGTGGCCGCTGGGAAGCTCACTGACGCCGCCTGCTTCGACGTGTTCGACTGGGGCGAGGGCGGCCTCTGTCTACGCTCCGTGGGCAACGGCCGGTTTCTGTCTCTGACCAGCGCAGAGCAACTGCGCTGCGACAAGCTGGAGCCGTACGACTGGAACATCATGGAGACCTTCCGGCTCGTCCGGGACGGGTCCTCCTGGCTGCTGCAGAATCATTTCACCGGGCGCTACGCGGCAATCGGCGATGACGGCCTAGCGGTCGTGGTCCCGGACGCGGATGCGGCGACCAGGCTGGACTTGGAAGTCGTGCACCGGGGCACGGAAATGGCTGCCGAGGCTGCCCGGGCAGCAGACGCCGTGATCGTCCTGGTCGGAACCTATCCGCACATCAACGGCAGAGAAATGAGGGACCGCGACGACCTCAACCTCCCGGCGGCGCAGGAGGAGCTGACACATGCCGTCATCGATGCGAACCCGCACACTGCGGTCGTCCTCGTAACCGGGCACCCGGTTGCCGTGCCGCGGATCGCCGAGCGTGCCCGTGCCCTGCTTTGGTCGTCGCACGGCGGTCAGGAGTTCGGCAACGGCCTGGCGGATGTGCTTTTGGGGGTGTGTAGTCCCGCGGGACGACTGCCCCAGACCTGGCCGCGCGACGTCGAGGACCTTCCCGACATTCGTGACTACGACATCATCAAGAGCCGGCTGACGTACCTCTACTCGGACCGCGACCCGCTGTTCGCCTTCGGCCACGGCCTCACCTATGCCGAGTTCCGCTACCGCGACCTGGCCGTCGAGCCGCCGGTCGCCGCCCCCGGTGGCCGGGTGACCATCACCGGGGTCATCGACAACGTCGGCCCCGCCGACTCCGACGATGTCGTCCAACTCTACGTTCGCGCGCTCGACTCGCCGGTGCCGCGCCCCCGGCGCGAACTGGTTGCCTTCGATCGGATCATGGTGCCCGTCAACGCCAAGCGGCAGGTCGAGTTCTCGCTGGCCGTAGACCGCCTCAGCTTCTGGGACGTCGGTCGCGGCCGGTTCGCGATCGCCCCCGGCCGCTACGAGTTCATGCTCGGCCGAAGCGCGACAGCGATCGAGTGCACTGCGATCCTCACAGTCCAGGCACCCGAGCTGCCACCGCGCGACCTCAGCACGGCGCTCGTGCGCGCGGTCGACTTCGACGACTACGAGGCAGTGCGGATCATCGATGAGACGCCGCGACAAGGCGAGGCGGTGCTCGCCAGCCAGCCGGGCGCCTGGCTACTGTTCCGCGACGCGGACCTCGGCGCAGGCGTAGACCGCGTGGTCGCCAGGCTGGGCGGCGGTGAACCCGGCGCGCGGATCGAGGTTCGGCTCGACCATCCGGTGAACGGTCGCCTGCTCGGCGACGTCGACGTCGTCGAGCCGGACCTGCGCGGATGGGCCACGGTCGAAGCTCCGCTCGCCCCAGCCGAGGGCCGGCACGACCTCTATCTGGTGTTCTCGGCACCTGCGCGGCTGGCATCGTTCGCGCTGCATCGGTCGGCACACGAGTTCGCACCGCAACAGGCCGTTCCCGTCGACCGCTCCTGACCGACCATGCCAGATAGCAGTCAGCCGGTCCCGGCGTGGAAGGTAGCCACCAGGATGATCACGGTCCCACTTCCCCATGAGCCCACGACGTCGGCTGCCGCACGACGCCGGCCACGCCTGGTGCGCCCACGTGCGCTTCTGGTCGACCTCGATGACACCCTCCTCGACGGCGCCCACACCGCTCTGGCGATCGACGGCACCTGCGCCGCGCTCGCGTCGTCATTCGCCCTCGAGAAGACGCAACTGCGCGAGGCGTACTCGGCCGTGTGGACCGTCCTACGACCGGAGGTGGAGCTGCCCTGCTGGCTCGGCCAGATGAATGGCGAGGCAGCGCTCCGGGAGACCTGGCGCCGGGCGCTGCGCCGGGCCGGTCTCGCCGAAGAACGGGCAGCCGAGTTCGCGGTGGAGCGATACCAGGCCATCGCGCGCTCGGCGTACCGTCTGTTTCCGGACGTTCCTGGCTTGTTCGCGACGACAGCTCGGATGCAGATCCCGGTCGTTCTGGTGACGAACGGGCCCTCGGATGTGCAGCGGGACAAGCTCCGCGCCCTGGGTCTCGGGTCGGCGTTCGACGCCGTCGCGATCTCCGGCGAGATCGGCTCCGCCAAGCCCGACCCGGCCCTGTTCGTCGCGGCCCTGCATCGGATCGGCGCCGATCACCGCGAGGTCTGGCACGTGGGTGACGGACTCACCAACGACGTCGGCGGGGCCCGTGCGGCCGGGCTCGTAGCCGTCTGGCTGAACCGCACGGGGCGGCCGACTCCGGTCGACCGTTGTCCCGACGTCGAGGTGACGTCGCTGGCTCAGCTCAGCGCACTGCTGGTCGGCAGTGCTGCGGCGTCGTAGCAGGCCGGGATCGGCCGATCAGGCTGCGTCCAGCAGATGCCGGGCGAGACTTGCCACACCTCCGAGTTCGCGCTCCCGGTGGGTGAAGCCGTCATCACCGTCTCGGACCTGGCGGCCCATCCATCGGGCCACGTGATCGCGGTAGTATCCGAACTCGCGCAACGCCCGGCTGACGTGCTGCAGCATCCCGAAGGCCAGCCGCCCGCGGGACGGGCGGTCACCGCAGTACACGGCATACCGGTCCGCGATGTGGTCGACCTCGGCCGGAGTGAGGTCCAGTTCCACGGCTGCCGCGCCGATGTCCTCGGCGGGATCGCTGCGCCGCAGGACGTTGCCAACCTCCCGATGCAGCTTCAGGAGCCCGCCGTCTGGCCGCCGCACATAATGCCAATGCCCGTTGTTCGGTGCTGCCGCGACCACGGGCACCCACGCCTCGTCGACGGCGGCGATGATTTCGGCCGCGGTCGGGAGGCCGCGAACACCTCGCTCGCGCAGCTCCTCGACGACGGCGCGGATCCGCAGCGCCGCACCTTCCCGCGGCAGATCGGTCCCACCGGGAGCGTGCTGGCCAGCGAACGCTGCCACCGCCGCAACCGCGTCGAGGTCTGCTGTATGGATGCGGCCCGGCCCGGAACGGTCGCGGAACGGCAGCGGGGAGCCGGGCTCCCAGGCGTACAGGAGATATCCGCCGACGATGCCGTAGGGGCGCGGATAGTGTGGCAGTACCGAGAGCCGACGCAGCTCCTCGTCAGCGAAGTAGCCGAATCCGAGCGGCTTGGCCACCAGAGTTGACTCCCCCTCCTCCGACCGTATCCGCAGCAGGTAACGGCGGTGCCGGACCACTCCGTGCACGTAAGGCGCCACGTCTGCCGGCGCCGCGCCGGTTATGGTCGCCGCGTACCGCAGCGCGTAGCCGTAATCCAGCGGCCGGACATCCAGCACGTCGGCCGGCTGCGACCGCCGGGACAGGTGCCGTTCGAAGTAGCCATGCACCGTCTTTGTCGCAGGCGCCTTGTGAGTGGCCTGAGGCCAACGCATGTGGCCTCCACGAACGACGAGGACATTCGGTGCGGCGATGTCGAGTTTCCCGGTTAGTTCAGCCATAGATGAGCAGCGGTAGAGCGACACAAAAATCTCGTGCCGCGGAATGCCCTCGGACGCGAGAAAGTCCAGTACGGATCTGACCGTTCTGCCGGTACCCGCGAGATCGTCGACGACAACGACGCGCCGGCCCCGCAGCCGGTTGGTATCCAGCTTGTGGTCCAGCATGGCCGGCAGCGCGGGTATTCGGGCGCGAAGCGAGGCGTGGACGGGTCGGACGGTGAGGAACTCCGCCGTCGTGTGCTCGGCACGGATGGCGGCCGCCCAGATGGGTCCGAGGTAGCTTCCGCTGGTGCGCAAGCCTATGACGGCTCGGGGCTCCGGCGCAGCCGTGCGGAGCAGGGTCGCGACCTGACGCGCGTACGAGCGCCAGTCAATCGGCTCGGTGCTCAGGCACTCGGGCCAGATGGGCCACGTGTCCAGGTACTCGAAAATGGGCAGCCGCCCGCTTTCCGCCACGTGCCGCCGCCACTGCGTATTCAGATCGTCCACCGTTGGGAGGTCGGTGATCAGACGTCGAACGCCATCCGCCCACGAGGCGTCGACCGCCCGGTCGAACCACAGCGCGCCGGCGGCGTCGACCGACGCAGCGCGCAGGGGCTCACCACATCGCCGCCACCACTCTCCGGCACCTGCCTCACCGAGCACCGCGGCGACGTCTGAGACGGTCTGCTCCAGGCTGCACAGCCGCTCGTATAGCTCGGTCGTGATTTCGGACGTGGTCAGCGCCGCGGCCGCTGCGGCACGCAGGTGCGCGTACCGCGACCAAGACGGGCCACTACCCGCACGGCTGTCCAGACTGGCGTCTGCGGTGAATTGAGGCATCCGGCCAGTTAAGACGGTGCAGCGACAGGCGTCAATTCAACTGTGGTGTTCCGCCAATGAACCTAGATTCGCCCACTGACACGCAACAGGTACTCCTTGCGGTTGAGCGGATTCTTGTCCGAGCGGCGTCGCGTCGGTGCCGGGCCCGCGACGGGGTCGTATCGGTCAAACTGGAGCTCGATTACTCCCTCACCGTGGGTCCGACCGGGAAGCTGGATCTGCACGCCGGTCACCTCCGCGGCAGGGATACTGCCGCGCACGGAGACCCACGTGTCGGACATCAGCGGCGCTTCGGGCATCGCGCGATGCTGAGCGAGCAGGCGCAGCACAGCCGAGAATGTGTCCGCGGGCGCTTCGACGTGGAACCGGTGGATGGGCTCACACACCACCGTGCCGGCCCGTCGCAGCGCGTCCATCAATACGAGCGGTGTGAGTTTGCGAAAATCTGAAGCAGACGTGCCCGGAGCCGTGTAGGCACAGTCATCCATGGTCACGATGCAGTCGGTGACCTGCCAGCCGGCGAGTCCCTGTTGCAGGGTTTCCGCGACATACCGGGCCATCGCCTCCCGGAACGCGTCAACCGTCTTGTAGACGAAGAGTGGGATCGCCGAAACATCGACCGCGAGGCGGAAATCTATCCCGCTGCCCACCGCTCCCGGCGCGACCGTGATGCCGACGGTGGCCGGGAACGGGTTGTCGGCACCACCGAGCCGCTCCACCGCACTGCCGCTGCCCGTTGGCCGCTCGACGCAGATGGTCGTCGTCTCACGGAACTCGATGCGCAGCCCGAAATCGGCGGCGAGCGTCTGCTCGATGACCTCCTTCTGCACCTCGCCGTAGAGCGAGAGGAACAGCTCCTGCCGTGAGTCGTCCTGACGGAGGTTGATAAACGGATCCTGCTCGGCGAGCTGGGTGAGCGCGGCGTGCAGCGCGGCTTTCTGGGCCGGATCACACGGTGCCACGGCGGTGTCCAGAGTTGGTGGGGCGAACAGATCAACCGTCGGCCGGCTCAGGGTGGTGCCGACGGGGTCGCCGACCCTGGCGCCCGTCAATCCGGAGAGCTTCGCGATCTGACCCGCCACGACGGAGCTACTGTCTACGGCGCCGCCGGGCTGGAAGGTCTTGACAGAGGTCACACTCGCCTCGTTGCCGGCCCCGAAGGGCAGCCGTTGGCGGCGGTGCACAGCCCCGGAGAACATCCGCACGTACGCGACCTTGTCGCCCTGTCGCTCCCGCTCGACCTTGAAGACAAGCCCCGAGGCCGGCTCACCGCTGTCGGCCCGTACGGCGGGAAGGAGTTCCGGCAGTGCCGCCATCAGCGGACCGACGCCGGTGCCGGTGATGGCAGAGCCGAAAAACACCGGAAAGACTCGACCGCGCCTGGTCTGTGCGGCGAGGTTGGCGTACAGGGCGCCCGGCGTCATGGGACCAGGACGTTCGTCCACGACCGCTTCGAGAAGAGACTCGTCGTGGTCGGACAGTGTGTCGACAAGGAAATCGACGAAGCGCTCGTCGGCACGGTCGAACGGAACGAATGACGCGTCCCTTGTCCCGGCGGCGTGGGTCACGCCCATGGGCACCACGGCCGGCGTAAGCCGTTGGCGGATCTTGTTCAGGACCAGATCAGGATCGGCACCCGCGCGGTCGATCTTGTTGACGAAGATGAGGGTGGGGATCGCGAGCCGGCGCAGCGCGCGCATGAGAACGATTGTCTGGCTCTGAACGCCCTCGACGGCGGAAACGACGAGTACCGCTCCGTCGAGGACGGCAAGCGATCGGTTCACCTCGGCGATGAAGTCGGGGTGGCCCGGGGTGTCGATCAAGTTGACGGTCACGTCCTTGACGGAGAACGCCACGACGGCCGCCCGGATGGTGATGCCACGCTGGCGCTCCAGCGCCAACGAGTCCGTTTGCGTGGTGCCCTCGTCCACGCTGCCGACCTTCTCGAGCACGCCGGCCTCATGAAGGAGCGCCTCGCTGAGGCTGGTCTTTCCGGCGTCGACGTGCGCGAGAATTCCGAGGCTCTGGCTTTTCACGAGCTGCGCGTGGTCACGCGGCACCCCGCCACCAAAGACTCACCACGGCAAGGCCCAGCTTCTCGTCCCGGTCGCATCCCTACCATCTTTGACGATCCCATACCGTCAGGCAAGCGATTTCGACTTGCTCGCCATATCAGCAGATCGACGGCGCCGCAACTTCTGCCGCACGTCACCAAGGCGTTCACGTCACGCCTCGGGCCGGGGGCGGTCCACACCTTGCGCAACTGCGCACCTTGCACAGTCGAACAACCACCGATCGCCTCCAGCGGCCCGGCGGCATGTGGAAGCACGACGGAAGTCCATCGGCGTCCATCTACGAAGAACGGTGGTAGCCTCTGGCGACAGACGAGGTGGGGCACCTGACGGTTTGCACCTCCGGATATGTCGCGCACCCACATCTACTACCGCTCGGCGGTCGTCAGCCTGGCGTCATAGGCGACGGGGATGTCGAAGCATTCTTGCGGTGAACATCGCGGTCCATGGGGAGGATCAATTGAGTAGTTCACCGAAGGTCCGGTGCATCCTCGTAGGCATCGGCCGGCGGGCGTTGGAGGATTACGTCCCAGCGCTGGTCGACCTCTCGGAGAACATCGAGTTCGTAGCCGCCTGCGACGTCGATCCTATGGCGCAGGGACGGCTCGCCGAGGAGTTGGGCAAGCGTGGCCGCGCGTGCCCGCCCTTCTTCACCGACCGGACAGCGGCGCTGGACGCGTCACACCCCGACCTGGCGGTGGTCGCCACACCGCACCACACCCATTTCGAGGTCACCAAGGATCTGGTCCTACGCGGAATCCCGGTGTTGAAAGAAAAACCCTTCGCCATCTCGTTGGCTGAGGCGCACGAACTCGCCCATCTGATCTGGCAGCGCGACGGCCACGTGCGCATCTGCGTGCAGAGACGCTATCATCCGCTCTATCTCCACGCCAAGCAGGCGTTGGCAGAGCTCGGCCAGATAAGGCACTTCGATGCGTCATACCAACTGAACGCCGACGCCTACCAAGATGGCTGGCGAGCGAGCCCGGAAACGGCGGGCGGCGGTGCCATCATCGACATGGGTTATCACATCGTCGATCTCCTGCATTGGTTCTTCGGAGTTCCTTCCGTCGTATACGCGACCACCGCACCCAAGCTCATACCGACGGCAGGTTACACAATCGAAGAAACCGTCCTTGCGAACCTGACGTACGACACCGGAACGACAGGGACCTTCCGCCTCTCGCTGTGCGAGGCCGCCAAGGAGGAGGCCATCCGGGTCTACGGCACCAAGGGCCACATCACGCTGAGGCGAGACCTCTTCGAACGCTTCGACAGGTCGAACAACCGGGTTGAGCACCTCACCGGTGACCGCGGCTGGGCATCCGCGGCGGATGTCCTAGTCGACACGGTCGCGCGTCTGCAAGACCGAGCCGTGGTGGCGCAGGAGCTCGCCGCCGCCGTGGACATCACCGCCACCATCGAGTCGCTCTACCACTCGATCGCCCAGCAAGCCCCCGTCAAACCGATGTGCCAGGAGATGTGCAGTGTCTGCTACAACGCTCGCCTTGGATGGCGGGATTCCGGTTCTCGGCCAGCCGACGGCGTATCCCTGGCCCAAGCTACGACCGGACTGGTGTGAGGCTGTCAACCAGCAGTTGGCCAGCGGTCGACTGTCGATCTACGACCGATCCGGCGTGGTCGCCGAGTTCGAGGATGCCTGGTCGGAGGGGCACTCGCTGCCGTACTCCCTGGTGACGAACTCCGGCACCGCCGCGCTGCACTCCGCGTTCTACGGCATCGGGCTAGGCCCGGGCGACGAGGTGCTGTGTCCGACGTATACCTTCTTCGCCACCGCCGCTTCCCTGTTCCAGCTCGGCGCCCTCCCAGTGCTCGTGGACTGCCGGCCCGACGGAGCCTTCGACACCAACCACGCGGCCGCGCTGGTCACTGAGCGGACCAAGGCGATCGTCGTCACCCACATGTGGGGTCTGCCGTGCGAGATGGACGACGTCGTGTCGTTCGCGTCCCGGCACGGCCTCGACCTGATCGAGGACTGCTCGCACGCGCACGGTGCCACCTACGCCGGTCGTCGGGTCGGCACCTTCGGCGCGGCGGGGGCGTGGAGCCTGCAAACCCAGAAGCTCATCGCGGCAGGTGAGGGCGGCGTCCTCGCCACCGACCGGCGGGATGTGTACGACCGGGCGCAACTACTCGGCCACTTCAACAAGCGTGCCATGAAGGAGATGGACCCCGAGGGGCCGCTGTACCCGTACGCGGTCACCGGCCACGGCCTGAAGTACCGCGCGCACCCACTCGGCATCGCTTTCGCCCTGCCGCAGGTCGCGGAGCTGACGGACTGGATCGACGCCAAGCAACGCTACGCGCGGCGGCTGGCCGAACTGTTCCACCGCATCGACGGTGTCACCGCGGTCACTCTGTCTCGCGACGGCCGGGTGTCGGCGCACTACGCGCTGCTGTTCGAGGTGGATCCGAAGGTCCTGCCGGGCGGGCGGGACTGGCTGGTGGCCGCCTGCAACGCCGAGGGCCTCGAGGACATGGACGTGCCGAAGGCCACCTCGCCGCTGCACACCCTGCACCTGTTCCAGGCGCCGACCTCGCCCGTGACGTCCTACGACCGGCCGTGTGTGCGGGCCGCGTACCCGGTCGCGGAGCACCTGGCCGCCCACACGTTCAAGATCTCGGTGCCCTGCGCGCCGCGGGCCTTCGAGGACGAGGACGACCGATACGTGGAGGCGGTCGGTAAGGTCACCGACAAAATCGCCGGATACCTCGCGGAACGCCGAGCCCAGCAGGCCAGCGCAAGGCTGGCGCCGGTCGGACGGGGTGTCGAGTGATCGGCACGTCGACGCACGTCGGTTCCGAACAGAACACGGAGGCCCGGGGCATTGGTCCCGCGTTGCCGGCCGCCACCGCGCCCGTCCACCGGCAGGTGTGGGCCGTTGCGGATCGAGAACCGGCCTCGGTCGCCGTGCAGGACGGCGACGGAGAACTCACCTACGGTGATCTTCGGCCCGGTGCCCGCCGGCTGGCCGCCCAGCTGACCAACCTCGGATGCCATCCCGGCGGGCGGGTGGCGGTCGTCTGCGAACCCTCCATCGCCATGGTCGTGGCGTTGCTCGGGGTCCTGGAGGCCGACGCCGCATACGTTCCGGTCGACCTGTCGCTTCCCAACGCGCGTATCCAGGCGATCCTGTCAGACGCAAGCGTGTCCGCCGTGGTCGCCGACGGCCGCGGGCGGGAGGTGCTTGGCAGCGCGTTGCCGTGGCATGCCGCCACCGAGGACCTCGCCGTCGCCACACTGCACGCCGAAGGCGCACCGGCGACAGCCGCGACGGGCGACGCAGCGTATGTCATCTACACCTCGGGCACCACCGGTGAGCCCAAGGGGGTCGTGGTCGGCCACGCCCAACTAACCGCGTCCACCACAGCTCGCGAGCTGATCTATCCCGGCACGTCGACGTTCCTGCTGGTCTCCCCGCTGGCTTTCGACTCGTCGGTCGCCGGTATCTGGGGGACGCTGACGGCGGGTGGCCGCCTCATCGTCGCGTCCGCCGAGCAGACGCGCGACGTCGAGCAACTGGTGGGCCTGATCGCCCAGCACGGCGTCACCCGAACGCTGTGCATTCCTTCGCTCTACGGACAGATCCTGGACCTTGTCGAGAGTGACCCGGCCGGCCCGCTGTCGACCCTGGACACCGTCATCGTGGCCGGTGAGCCACTACCAGAGCGGGTTCTGCGGCGCCACTTCGCCATCCACCGCGCCGGTGTGGCGCTCGTCAACGAGTACGGCCCCACCGAGGCAACCGTCTTCGCGACCTACCGGCGGTACCTCTCGCCGGGCCCGGTCACGATCGGCCACCCCATTCCGGGCGCCCGCCTCTATGTACTCGACGAACAGGGACGACCCGCCGAACCCGGCGTAGAGGGTGAGTTGTACATCGGCGGGGCGGGCGTCGCGGACGGTTACCTGGGCCGGCCGGAAGCCACGGCACGGGCCTTCCTGCCCGACCCGTTCGCACCGCAGGCCGGCGCCCGAATGTTTCGCACCGGCGACATGGTCCGCTGGACCGCGGACGGCGAGCTGTGCTTCGTCGGCCGCCGCGACCACCAGGTGAAGATCCGCGGCCACCGGGTAGAACTGGGTGCTGTCGAGGCCGAGCTGCGCCGTGTGCCGCGCGTCAAGGACGCTGTCGTGCTGCCCAATCCCGCGGCCACACAGTTGACGGCATTCGTGACCACCGCGGAGCCGACCTCGAAGACCGCGCTACGGCAGCATCTCGCCGAGCGTCTCCCGCCCGTCATGGTGCCGGCCACCTTCCACACGGTGCCCCAGTTCCCGCTCACCCCCAACGGCAAGGTGGACCGCGACCGGCTCGCGGAGACGCTCCGGTCCGCCGGTGCGGGGCCAGCCGACGACCACCTGGCCCAGGTCGGCCCCACGGCAAAGGACGGAACGGTCGCGCGGGTGAGCGCGGCCTGGGCACAGGTGTTGAAAATCGACAACGTTCCGGCGGATGTGAATTTCTTCGACCTTGGCGGACACTCGCTGGCGATGTTCCAGCTACAAGATGCGCTGGAACACCACACTGGCACACGCCCATCCATCGTGGCCTTGTTTCGCCACACCACCGTCGCCGAGCAGGCCTCCTACATCGACGGGGGCTCTCCGGGCCCGGCCGGCACCGCGACCACGCAGGAGCGCGCCCGGGCCGCACGAACCGCGCGGATACAGCGGGCCAAAGGAGGCCGCAGCGGATGAATGATCCGGAGATCTGGTTCCAACGATGGGCGTCGGGCCTGACGCCGACCTACCGCCTCGTGTGCTTCCCACATGCGGGTGGGTCGGCGACTTTCTATCGCGGCTGGGCCGCTCATCTGCCAGGCGCCGAGGTGCTCGCGGTCCGGTATCCGGGACGGGCCGAACGGATCGAGGAGCCGCCGCCGGCTGACCTGAAGCGGCTGGCACGCGACATCGCGGAGGCGCTCGCACCGTGGACGGACCTGCCCATCGCGCTGTTCGGCCACAGCATGGGTGCCGCGGTGGCCCTGGAGACGGCACGCGCCCTCGAAGCCGCGGGAACCACGATCCGGCACTTGTTCGCATCCGGTTCGCGCGACGCACCGCTGCCGGATCCAGCCGATCCGGCGGACAGCGGAGACACCGACGAGCGCGCGACCATCGAGCAACTCGCCAGCATCGGTGGCACCAGCCGCGAGATGCTGGAGGATCCCATGTTTCGCGAACTGGTGCTGCCCTACGTCATCGCCGACAGCCGGATGTTCCACGCCTACCGGATGTCCACCGACCCGATCCTGCACTCTCCGGTGACGGTGCTGACCGGTGACCGGGACGACCATGCGGACCTGCGACCGTGGGGCACCCTGACGGTGGCGCCGGTGGCGCGTCACATGGTCCCCGGCGACCACTTCTACCTCGTCGACGAGCCGCCGTACGACGTGCTGAACGCCGTACGGCCGGCGCTCGTCGGCAGGCAACCCTCCGGATCCGATTCCCCTGAAAGCCGGTACGCATCGTGAGCGCTACGACGAAGCGGCAGCGCGACCGTCGCCACCTGTGGCACATCTGGTCGCCGCTAGCCGCCGATCTCACCCGCACCATGCTGGTCAAGGGCACCGGCGCATATGTCACGGATGTCGACGGCCACGAGTTCCTCGACGCATCCTCACTGAATCTCACCTGCGGATACGCGGCGCCCGACATCACGCGCGCGATCAGCGCGCAGGCATCCCGCCTGCACGGCTACGACCTGTCCGTGGCGACGCACGATCTCGCCGGCGCCGTGGCCGAGGGCGTGGCGAAGCTGATGCCCACCGCGCTGTCCCGGACCCTGCTGACCAACAGCGGCACGGAGGCGTGCGAGGCGGCGCTGCTCATCGCCGCCATGTACGCGCAGAACGTGGGCCAGCCACGGACGCGGGTGATCACGTTCTCGGCTGGCTACCACGGCTCCACCGTTGTCTCCAGGAGTCTGTCGGGCCTACCGCACCTCGCGCACCCGTTCGACAGCCCTCTGCCGGTCAGCCGGGTCGACCTACCGCTCGCGCCCCGGCACATGCGAGTTCCGGAGGCGTTGGAGCCGTTGCTGTCCGCTTTCCGGGCTGCGCTGGCGGACGACCCGGATCTGCCACCACTCGCGGTGCTAGTCGAGCCGCTGCTCAACGTCGGCGGCGGAGTGGTACTGCCCGCCACGTTCCTCACCGAGTTGCGGCGTCTGTGCGACGACCACGGCGCCTTGCTCATCCTCGACGAGGTATCCACCGGGTACGGCCGTACCGGGCGCATGTTCGGCTTCGAGCACGACAGCGTGCTACCTGACATCGTCGTGTCCAGCAAAGGGCTCGCCGCCGGTTACGCGCCCATCGCCGCGGTCAGCGTGCGGGAATCGATCTACGCGACCTTCGATCGTGATCCGTTCATGGGCGGGCTGCGCTTCGGACAGACCACGTCGGGCCACGCGATCGCCTGTGCCGCGGCACTCGCCACCCTCGAGCTCATCGAGCGAGAAAAACTCGTCGAGCGCGCCGCGCATCTCGGTGAGAGCCTCCTGGCGTCAGTCCGTGGGCTGGTCGGCACCGGACGCGTCACCGACGTACGGGGACTGGGACTTTTCGTGTCGCTGGAGTTCGAGGACCAGAACGCGGCGACGAACGCCGTCGCCGCCGCCGCGGAGCACGGTTTGCTGCTGCGCCGCCAGGGTGCGGTGGTCATGGCCGTCCCGCCGCTCACACTGCGGGACGCGGACGCAACGGCGCTTCTCGAACGCCTGCGGCGTGCGGTGGAGCAGGCCGCATGAGCCCGACACCGGCCACCGATCGGGCGGCGGATCCGACGGCGGCCCGGTCGTCGGCGCGGGTCCTGGAGGCGATCAACCGCAAGCGCAGGGGCGCCTCCCTGACCGACGAGGAAATCGAAGGCGTCGTCACCGACTACGTCGCCGGACGCATCCCCAGCTACCAGATGTCCGCCTGGCTGGCCACCGTCGCCTGCCGCACCATGGCCACATCCGAGCTGACCGCCCTGACCCGCGCCTACATCCGCGACGGCCGGCGGCTGGATCTCACCGGTATCGGCGCACCCGTCGTGGACAAGCACAGCACCGGCGGCGTCGGCGACACCACCACCCTCATCGTGGTTCCGGTCGTGGCCGCCTGCGGCGTGCCGGTGGCGAAGATGACCGGACGGGCGCTCGGCTTCGCCGGCGGCACGCTGGACAAGCTCAGTTCGATACCGGGCCTACGCCTGCATCTCGATACCGACGAACTGGTGCCGATGATTCGCAAGGTGGGCATGGTCATCACCGGGCAGAGCGCCGACCTCACCCCGGGAGACGGTGCGACGTACGCCCTGCGGGATGTCACCGGCACTGTCGAGAGCATTCCGTTGATCGCCGCCAGCATCATCAGCAAGAAGATCGCCGTCCGCGCGGACGGCCTCGTGCTGGACATCAAGACCGGTGCCGGCGCGCTGATTCCCGACCGGCCCGACGCGGTGCTGCTCACCCAGACGATGATGGCTCTCGCCGCATCCTTCGGGTTGCCCAGCCGTGCGGTGCTCAGCGACATGAGCCAGCCCCTGGGTCCCGCCGTCGGCAACGCGCTGGAGATCAGGCAGGCGCTCGATGTCCTCGGTGGCCAGCGCAGCCCCGGCCTCTGGGATTTGTGCGCGGCAATCAGCCGGCTCATGCTCCAGAGCGTCGACCCCGGGCTGTCCGACACGGCCGCTGACGCGATGGTCGAACGCGTGGTGGACGACGGCTCTGCCCGGGAGATGTTCGTACGTTGGGCCGTGGCGCAGGGTGCCGACGCCACGGTACTCGCCGACCCGGCCCGGCTCCCGACAGCGCGCCGTCGACATCTGGTCACCGCGACCGAGTCCGGTGTCGTCCTCGGAATCGAACCGCGGGCGGTCGGGCGCGCCACGTTGCTCGTCGGGGCCGGACGGCTCACTCACGACGCGGCGCTGGACTACGGCGCCGGCGTGGTACTGCACCACCGGGTCGGTGACCGCGTCGGCCGCGGCGACGTGCTCGCGGAACTGCACTACGACAGCGGTGACGCCGACGGCGCGCGGGCCCTTCTGGCGGAGGCGTTCGTCGTCGGGGACGGTGACTGCGCCGTACCGCCCGCGGTGCATCAGATCTTCTGAGCGGAAGGGACTTGGTATGCCGACACTGACCCCGCTGGAGAGGCTACGCACCGGAACGGCCGCGCGGCCGATCACGTTCGACTCCATCCCGCCGGCCCCGGTACCGGCCAATCCGGACCGGATCTCGCCAGACACGGTCGCGGAGATCGTCCGGCGATACCGTCGCCACGGCTTCGCGGTCGCCCAGTTCGCACCGGGGCCGTGGACGGAGCAAACCGTTGAGCGACTGGCGGTGGCGCTCGATCTGGGTGAGCCGTTCGTCCCACCGTTGTACAGCAGGGGCGGGTACTCCTCACCCCCGGTGTCCCGGATAGGTGCGCCCGCAGTCGACGACACCTCAGGCACGCTTCATCCGCACTTCGAAACGACCGTCGGGCAGGAGCTGCACTGCGATGGAACCCTCCAGGACATCGGCGAGGTGAAGTCGGTGATCCTGCTGTGCCAGTCGCAGGGGCTTGACGGCGGCACAACGACCCTCTTCAATGCCCATGGCGCGTTCACCAAGCTCCTCGACGTCGATCCCGAGGCGGCTCGGGCGCTGACAGCGCATGGAGTCCTCGTCCGCCAGGCCACGTTCAACGGATCCTCGGAAATCAAGGAAACTCCGGTGTTCGCGGTGGACGGCGAACAGTTGATCTGCCGGTACTGCGTCGATGCAACCGACCGCTGGGCGGTGCCGGAGGGTAGCGACGCCGCCGCCATCGCGCGCGGTGCCGAGTTCCTGCACCAGGCGCGACAGGTCGGCAGCACGTTCATCCGGCGCTTCGACCTCGCGGCCGGCCAGGCCCTCGTCATGGACAACACCCGGATCTCGCACGGACGCGACGCCTATCGCGACGGGCCCGGTCGACGCCGATGTCTCCTGCGCAGCCTTCACCTGCGTCATCCCCGCGTGGACCGTTCCGGCGATGACGGTCGGTAGCCCTCCTCCGTTGGACGCGGAACTGGCCAATCCGCTGCGGGCCATCTTGGCCGACCTACCGCCCCTGACGCTCGAGAGCATCCCCGACCGGCGGGCCCGAACCGCAGCGACCGGGATGACCGACGACGAGATCCGTCGTGGCGGCGCCTTCGAAGTGCGATGGCTCGACCTGCCGGCGGCCGGCGGCGACGGCACGATGAGGCTGCTGGTCTGCCGGAACACGGCCGCGCGCGAGCCACATCCCGCGATCTTCAACATTCACGGTGGCGGCATGGTGGCCGGCGATGCGCGGTGCGCCGACCTCGGTGGCGAGTTGCGGCGGGCCGAGGCACTGCGGCTGTCGGTCCTCGCCATCGAGTACCGTCTGGCCCCGGAGCATCCCGATCCGGCCCCGGTGGAGGACTGCCACGCCGCACTGCGGTGGATCGTGGAGCACGCCGACGAGCTGGGCATCGACCCCCGCCGCATCGTCGTCAGCGGTAACAGCGCCGGTGGGGGTCTCGCTGCCGGGGTGTCGCTGCTCGCCCGAGACCGGCGCACCGCACGGCCGCTGGGGCAGATGCTCCAATGCCCGATGCTCGACGACCGGTGCGACACCGAGTCGGCGCACCAGATGGAGTCCGTGGGCCTCTGGCACACCGGATCCAACCGGACCGGCTGGCGGGCGCTGCTCGGGGACCGGCAGGGCGGCGCCAACGTGTCCTGCTATGCGGCGCCTGCCCGCGCATCCGACCTGCGCGGTCTTCCACCGACGTTCGTCGACGTCGGCGCAGTGGAGTCGTTGCGGGACGAGGCGATGCTGTTCGCCATGCGTCTGTGCCAGGCGGGGGTCGCCACCGAGCTGCACGTGTGGTCTGGCGCGTTCCACAGCTTCGACCAGTGGGTGCCCGAGGCGGAGGTGTCCCGGGCGGCAGAGGCGGCCCGGCTCTCCTGGCTCCGCCGGCTCCTCAACCAGACAGGATGAGAACGGCTCCACGAGGAGGCCCGATGCGTCAACCCAAGTTAAGTCTGATCATCCCGTACGAGAGACGGCTGGACAATCTGCGGCTCGCCCTGCAGGGCCTCGCCCGGCAGACGATGTCACCGGCGGACTTCGAAGTCGTCGTCGGCACCACGAAGTACGACGACGACTACGTCGCCACCTGCCGGGAGGTGGTCGACCGGATCAACCTGGTGACCGTCATGTCCGACGAGCGGTTCGAGATCCCGCGAGCCCGGAACCTGGCCATGCGACAGGCCACCGGAGACGTTATCGTCAACATCGACGCCGACACCCTGCTGCCACCCCACGGCCTGCAGCACCTTTACGAGCGGCACTACGCCTTCGGACAGAACGCGTGCGTCGTGGGGCAGGTCGTGGGGTACGGCAACAACTACGACGGCGATGTCTCGCACGTCGTACCGGAGCCGTTCGAGATCTGGCAGAAGCGCCTGGAGGAACTGCACGGCATCGTGGAGCGACCACGTGATCCGCGGTTCCAAGTCGAGCACGTCATACCGTGGAGCTTCGCCTGGACGGGCCTCGTGGCGCTGCCGGCCGGGTTGGTCAGGAAGCACGACCTCTACTTCGACGAGTCGTTCATCGGATGGGGCGTCGACGACATCGAGTGGGGCTATCGCATCGCGGCCACCGGCACACCGATCCTGTTGCGTCCGGACGCGTACGCCATACATCTCCCCCACGTCCGGGACAGTGCCGCCAACTTCGTCACCGAGGCGATCACGTACCGCCAGTTCCTCCGCAAGTGGCCGGGCCCGGACGTGGAGCTCGCGGCGGCGTTCAGCGACTACGAAGCGAACGGCCTCTACCTGGACTACCTCGCCGCAGTGCGAGCCGTCCTCCGGGACGGCGCAGACCTGCTGGGCACGGTGCGCGTCGTGACGGATGGCACCGCGTCGCTGTTTCTCGGCGTGCCCCTCGATCGCGAGCATCACATTCTCGACGCCGAGGTCCGCGACGTCACGCGGTCGGCAGCCTCGGTGGAGATCCTGCCGCTGGCCGGGCTGGCTGTGCCGTACGAAGACGGTAGCGCGGCGAACTGCCGCGTCCTGCCCACGATCGACCGCCTGCCCGCCAAGTATGTGGCCAAGGTCCGGGCCACCGCCCGGCGCCTGGTCGGCGCGGACGCCGAGGGGGCGCGATGACGCTGCCGGCTCCTCCGTTGGCCAACGCGGACCTCAACGAGTTGCTCGCACTCGGGATCGACCTCGCCGTGCGGGCGGGCGAAGCGATCGGCGCGGAGCACGATGGTCGGCGCAGCCTTCGGGTGAAGTCCACCCCGACCGACCATGTCACCGCCGCGGATCTGGCCAGCGACGCCGCCATCCGGGCCGGGCTCGCCCGGAGACGCCCGCGCGACGGAATCCTCTGCGAGGACGGCGACGACATCGAGTCCGCCACCGGGCTGCGCTGGGTGGTGGACTCGCTCGACGGCACGGTCAACCATGTGCACGGTGTTCCGCACACCTCGGTGAGCATCGCCTGCGAGGCGTACGTCGGCCGGGTCTGGTCGGCCGCCGTCGCCGTCGTACTGGACGTCGCCCGTGGCGAGCTGTTCACCGCGGTTCGAGGCGGTGGTAGCCGGCTCGACGACAGGCCGATCGGCGTCACTGATCCGGTGCCGATTGGGCAGGCGTTGGTGGCGACCGAGTTCGGTTACTCGTCGGAGAGCCGGCAGCGCCAGGCGGTCACCCTCGCCCGCGTCGCGCCGCTGGTCGGTGACGTCCGCGCCACGGGGAGTTCCGCACTCGACCTCTGCTGGACCGCGGCTGGCCGGCTCGACGGCTACTACGAGGACGAGCTGTCCCGCTGGGACTGGGCCGCCGGACGCCTGATCGTGGAGGAGGCTGGCGGGATCGTCACGGAGCTCGGCGCCGGCGTGCTGGCTGCCGGTCCCCAGCTGCATCGGGCGATGCGCAGTCTGCTCGACGCGGCGGCCTGACGGGACAGCCACCGCCTCGACCGCGAGACGTCACGAGTAGACATCTGGAGGCAGCCAGCCATGTCCGGCACCGTATCGCCGCTGATCGACCGCCGTTGGCGAGTCGTGGTGATCTCCACCCATTTCGATGACGCCGCCCTGTCCATTGGCGGTTTTCTCCTCGGGATCACGGTACCCAAGGCCGTCGTGACCGTGCACGGCGGCGCACCGGATACCGGGGCACAGCTCGCCAGCTGGGACCGGGACTGCGGCTTCACCACGGCGACAGAGGCCCACGCCACGCGCCTGGCGGAGGACGACCGGGCGTGCGCGATCCTGGGCGCCGACCAGGTGGCTCTGAACAACCCCGACAACCCGTACCGATCCGGCGGGCCGCTGATCGGCCTACGCGAGCTGTTCGCGAGCCTGGACGCGGACGTGCAGGTGCTGCTGCCGCTGGGCATCAACCAACCGGATCACGGCGTCGCGCGGGACGCGGCCCTCGCGGCGCTCGACAGCACCGGCCATCGTCGTGTGGGGATGTACGCAGACCTGCCGTACGCCGCCGCGCTCGTCACCGACTGGACCTCCGCGCCCGCGGAGGCGCTCGCGTCGGAGTTGGCGGCCCACGACGCCGGCTATCGTGCCCTTTTGGCACGCTACGACCTGAGAATCTCGCACAGCATCACGCTCGGCCCGTCCGAGTGGTCGCGGAAACGCGATGCTGTGCTCTGCTACGCCTCGCAGCTCAGCCTCGTCGGCGCGATGGGCGAGGTGCGGCACATGGGTGCTCTGCTCGGCTATCCGGGCGCCATGCAGCGAGAGCTCATCTGGTCTGTCGGTTAGTCCCCGTCTTTCCGCTGCCCGCCGCTGAGACGGGCCCGGCTGGTCGTGACGGTCAACGCCGCCACGACCAGCCGGCCCACGGCCGCGAGCTACGGCTGGGTGGCCGTCGTGTGTGCGCTAGGCGGGAAAATGAGCTCCACCTGAGACGTCTCTTGCTCGTAGGTGGCCGAATGCTCCACTGACGTCGGCACATGGAACCAATCGCCGGGCCCGTAGTGCCGCTCATCGCCGCCGATGGTCAGCCGCACCAGACCCTTGGTCACCACACCGGCGATGTCCAGGTCGTCGTGACGATGCGGTGCCAGGGTGAGGCCGGCGGGGTAAGTCGCGAAGACAACCTCACAGCCGTCCGCCGCCAGTTTTCGGGCAGGGATTTTCAGGCCGTCCTGAACCACCCAGTTCTCGTCGGTGGGAAACCGTTCGATGTGTGCAGGAAAAGCGGAGTCAATGACCATGGCGCTAGCTACTCCCAATCATCGTGCTGGCGGGGCAACGGCAGCGGTCAGCGGTAATGGCTGGCCTTACCGCGATCGGCGATGGCGAACGTGAAGCAGCGCACGGAGTCGTGCTCGCTCACCGGTTCAAGACTGTGCACCACATCAGACGGAATGTGGACGAGATCGCCGGGGACGACGATACGTTCGTCGTCCCCGACCCTCATTCGTCCCCGGCCGTGCAGCACGTAGTAGAACTCGACCGACGGGTGTTGGTGGGGCTCCACCAGGTCGCCGCCGGCGACCTCGAACTCGGTGACGTACTCCAGATAACCGCCCTCGGTTGCCCCGCGCAGTTCCTCCGGCCGCACCAGCCACCAGACGTCGATTGTGTTGTGCGACTTTTCCCGGACGCACTGATCTGTTGAACGTAGATCCATGTGGATATCTTATCGGCGCGCGGCCGCTGCGCGACCGTACGTCGAACCACCAACCTCACTCGCCCCGGCGGTTCAGCGCCTCGGTGACGAGCGCGATGTGTCCGTCCAGCGTCCGCGCCGCGAGAAGGCCGCGCAGCGGCAGCGTGACGCCGGTCGTTGCCTTGATACGACGGGCCAGATGGGTCACGAGCATCGAGTCCCCGCCACGGTCGAAGAAATCCGCGGTGCCCGGGTAATTGTCTGGTCCGAGGAGGCTGGACCACAGGTCTCGGACTAGGCGCGCGGCGTCGGGAGTCTCAGCGCCGACGGTGTGCGGCGCGGCCGGAGCGGACGCCTCGGCGACGGTTTCGCCTTCCGAACCTTTGTCCGTGGACGGTTTCGGCCGCCGACCATCCGGCCCGACCGGCGCGGCGAGCTCCGGCGTCAGGAACCTGTCCCCGGCGAAATGGTAACCGGGAAGATGGACCGCCTTTCCCTGCCCGACCAGGCCGGCCAACCGGACGGGGTGGCCGGCGACCCACAGCGCTCCGATGGCACCGAGTGGCCCGAGTGCCGCGCCGCCGCGGTTGTCGTCGAGCGGAATCGCCGCTATGCCGGAGTACTGCGCCATGGTGGTCAACGCGGAGCCCGGCCCCACCTCGATGGCCGTCACCGCACCGAAGTGCTCGGCCAGGCTGCCGAGCGCACCGGCGAACAGCACGGGACGCCGAATCTGTTCGACGAGCGCGCCGGCAGGCAGTCGCGCACCCGCCGGCAGCAGTGTCCCGGTGAAGCCGGAGGCGAACGCCATCCGGCTGGGCAGGAGGTCACCAGGTGGCAGCGCTGTTCCGAGCGCTCGGACGGCCGGCTCCATCATCGTGGTGTGGAAGGCATGACTTGTTCGCAGGATCCCAGACCGGACCTTGCCGTCGATCGCCTCGCGCAGCTCGGCCACCGCTCCGGCCGGTCCCGCCATGACACACATCGCCGAGCCGTTCACCGCTGCCAGTTCGAGTGGCAGCGCCGCCTGCTCCGCGAGCGCGAGTGCCGTCTGCTCGTCGCATTCCAGCCAGAGCATGCCACCCGGCGCGCAGTCCCGCATGGCCTCCGCGCGCGCGGTGACGAACGCCGCCGCCGTGGCGACGTCGAGCATCCCCGCGATGCAAGCGGCTGTGACCTCGCCGAGGCTGTGCCCCGCGACGGCGGTGGGAACGACCCCCACATCGTCGACGATGGTGCGGGCCAAGGCGTACTCGGTAGCGAAGAGGGCGGGCTGGGCAAGACCTGTGTCTCGCATGTCGTCGGCGCAGGACGATGGATCGAACAGGGCCCGACGCAGCCGGCCCGCTAACGGCTCGGCGAATGCCTCGATGCATCCCTCCAGCGCCGCTCGGTAACCGGGTAGCGCCTCGGCGAAGGTCAGCGCCATGCCGGGCCGCTGGGCACCCTGCCCCGGAAAGAGGAACACCAGGGGCGACGGAGCGTCACCCGGTGACCGTTCACCGGCGAGGTCCGCCTCAGCGGAGAGCGTGGCCGCGGCACCGAACCGATCATCGGCGACCGCCACCATCCGAACTGGCAGTTCGGCACGCCCGCGCGCCAGCGTGTACGCCACGTCTTCGATCGCGACCGGGGTGGTGTTCAGGTGATCGCTCAGGCGCCGGGCCGCGCCGTGCAGACTCCGGGCGTCCATGGCGGACAGTGCCAGGAGCCGCGGACCGGCCGACGGGTGGCGCGGTCGTGACGGCGCTGGCGCTTCCTCCACGATGACGTGAGCGTTGGTACCGCCGATGCCGAACGAGCTGACGCCCGCCCGGCGCGGTCCCGGGCCGGCCCACGCCTTCGGTGCGTCCGGCACGTACAGGGGCGAGCCGTCGGTCTCCAGCAGTGGATTGAGCCGCTGGAATCCTGCCACGGGGGGCACCGCGGCCTCCCGCACGACCCGGAGCGCTTTGATGAGCCCCGCGATCCCGGCAGCGGCGTCCAGGTGACCGATGTTGGCCTTGAGCGCACCGACGGCCACCGTTCCTGGGGCCGCGTCCAGGCCGGACAGCGCCGCAGAGGCGGCCGACCATTCGATCGGATCACCGATCCGCGTTCCCGTGCCGTGGGTCTCCAGATAGCCGGTCTGCGTGGCGTCAATGCCGGCCGTCGCGTAGGCGGCCCGGATCACGCTCTCCTGGCCCTCGGGCGAGGGCGCGAAGTATCCCGCCCTGGCGGCACCGTCGTTGTTCACCGCACTGGCCACGATCACGCCGTGCGGCGGCGGGCCGTCGCCCAGCGAGTCCGCGAGCCGCCGGAGCACCACGCAGGCCACGCCTGCGCCAGGAACGACGCCGTCCGCCGCCGCGTCGAAGGGGCGGCAGACGCCGGTCCGCGACAAGACGCCACCGGGCAGATACAGATGGCCACCCTGCGGATAGCCGATGCCGGCGGCCACGACGACCGCCTGGTCGCATTCCCCGTTGAGCAACGCCTGCACCGCGAGGTGAACCGCCACCAAACCGGACGAGCAGGCGGTCTGTACAGCGATGGCGGCGCCGGTCAGGCCCAGCTTGTAGGCGATAAGGCTGGCGATGAAGTCCGGCTCGGTACCGTGCAGCGCCTGGTCCAGCCGCGCTGGGTCGAGCGGCCCGCGCGTCAGCATGGCGCGGAGATAGCCGCTGCCACTGGCGCTGGTGAAGACGCTCGTCACGGGCGCGTCCCGACCAAAGCCGGATGCCGCGTCCTCCAAGCCCGCCCAGGCAGCCTCCAACATCAGCCGGTGCTGCGGATCCATCACCTCCGCGTCCCGGGGCGTGATCCGGAAGAGCGTGTGAGCGAACCTGTCGGCGTCGGGCAGGTAGCCACCTGCGGGTACATAGTCGGGGTCGTCGACGAGATCGGCGGGCACCCCTGCGGCGAGCAGCGCCTCGCGGGTGTGCGTCGTGATGAGCCGCTCGGCCCGGCAGACGGCCGACCACAGACCGTCCACGTCCCGGCGGCCGGGAAACCATCCCGCGACACCGACGACGCCAATGTCGAGTGAACGGTCACGTGTCATCGCCAACTCCCTTCCTGTGGATGAGAACACCGTCAACGGCGGGCATCGGCCGCTATGCGCCGACGCGCCGGACAAATGAGGCGTGCGCTCGCTTCCCCGCCCCGTCCTTCGGCGTACTGGCTTATAGTCCACCACGAATGGCTCGTCGACGGGGGATGGCATGCGGGCTGGCTCATTGGTTGCATCGAACCTGCCGGGTTGTCGAGGCAGCCTTCACGACATGGTCGCCGCGACAGCACGAACCCGCCCCGACGCCACGGCATTGGTGGCCGGCGACCACCGGCTTTCGTATGCAGATCTTGACCGTACGGCCGCAGCCTGGTCGGCGGATCTGACCCGGCGCGGGGTCCGGCCCGGTCATCTCGTCCCCATCGTGCTGCCGAAAGGCGTCGAGCTTGTCATCTCGCTGCTGGCGGTACTCAAGGCGGGTGCCGCCTATTCCCTTCTGAGGCCCGACTGGCCGGCTTCCCGCCTGACGCAGATACTCGGTCAGCTCGACAGTCCGATCACCATCGCCGCCGACCTTCCGCCGTCGGTCGCTGCCACCGTGTGGACGCCGCCAACCGCTGCCGCCTCGCCCCCACCTGGCTGGCGCAGCGCATCCACTCATGACACCGACCCGTGCTGCGTGTTTTTCACCTCCGGCACCACGGGCTCGCCAAAGGGAGCGCTCACCACCCACCGTGCCATCTCCCGCCTGTTCCGCGCGGGGGTACTGCCCGGCCTGACCGATCGGGTCGTCGTGCCCCTCGGCGCACCCATCCCGTGGGACGCTTTCGCCCTGGAGCTGTGGTGGGCCCTGCTCACCGGAGGTACGGCCCTGCTTGACGACGAGCCCTACCTCACGGGTACCGGCTTGCGCCGGGCCGTCGCCGGACACGGCGCAACCGTCACCTGGCTGACCAGCAGTCTGTTCAACATGATCATCGATGAGGACATCGACTCGTTCGCCGGTTTGCACGCCGTCGTGGCCGGTGGCGAGGCGCTCTCGCCACGGCACGTCCGCCGGTTCCTGGACCGGCACCCCGAGATCCCCCTGTGCAACGGGTACGGCCCGGTGGAGTCGACCGTGTTCACCACCCTGCACCGCGTCCGGCCGGCGGACTGCGACCTGCCGGATGGAATCCCCCTGGGCCAGCCGGTGCCGGGCACCGAGGTCCATGTCCTCCACGGTGACCAACCGTGCCCCGCCGGGGTCGTGGGCGAGATCTGCGTCTCCGGCGAAGGTCTCGCGCTGCGTTATGTGGGCGACCCCGCGCTCACCCGGACGAGGTTCGAGTCGGTGTCGGTGAACGGGCGCGACACCCGGGTCTACCGCACAGGTGACCTGGGCATGCTCGCGTCGGACGGCGTGCTGCACTTCCGGGGGCGCGCCGACCGGCAGGTGAAGATCCACGGGCATCGGGTCGAGCCGGCCGAGGTGGAGCACCAGATCGAGGCGTCACTCCCGGTCCGCGCATGCCGCGTGGTCCCCGCGCCCGGTCGGGACGGCCGGCCCGACCGCCTTATCGCGTTCTGCGTGCCGCAGCGCACGGGCGACGCGCTAGACGATGCCCTCGGCGTGTTGCGCGCGACCATGGTGCCGTACCAACTGCCGGCAGCCGTTGTCAGCGTCGAGGCTTTCCCGTTGACGGCCAACGGAAAACTCGACGAGGTCAGCCTGCTGGCCGCCACCTCGGGCCAGGACAATCTGCTCCGCGCAGCCCGTACCCCATTGGCGGACGGGGCTCCGCGGCCGGGTGCCGCCACCGGGCAGGGAACGGTCGCGATCGTGGCCAGGGTGTTCGATGAGGTCCTCGGGACGTCGACGCCCCGCGGATCGTCCTTCTTGAGTCTCGGTGGGTCCTCGCTCGATGCCGGCAGAATCTGCGCACGCCTGAGCGCGCTGGTGGGGCGTCCGGTGCCTCTGTCACGGCTCTACCAACATCCGAGCGTCGAGGAGCTCGCTGGGTGGCTGGACCAGGCGCCGACGCGCGACCGCGACCATCGGCCCGACTCCCCGGACAGCTCGGTTCCGCTGACGGCGATGCAGCGGGTCTTCCTGACCCGGTTCCTCGCCAATCCGGCCGACCGGACCGGACATTGCCTGCTGACCTGGGTCGTCGAGGGCCATGTGGATCGGGCGGCCCTGATGGCCGCTGTGACTGCCGTGCACCGGCGTCACACTCCACTGCGCGCCGGGTACCTGCCTGACCCCTCGCCGCGGATGCTTCTCGTGGACATCGAACCGCCACCGCTGGAGGAGCTTCCCGGCCAGGCGTCCGTCGAGGCCGCCGTCGCGGCGGTGCGAGACGCCTTCGACGAAGACCTCGACGTGACGGTGGCCGACCTGTGGCGCGTCGCACTCGTTCCCGTCGGCGGCGACACCGCGGTGCTCGGCATCGTGGTCCATCACATCGCGTTCGACGGGCGATCCCAGTCGGTGCTGGCCACGGACCTCGGCGCCGCATACCGCCGTGCGTTGGCGGGCCGCGATGCCCACGAGTCGCCGACACCTCTGGATCTGACCTACCGCCATTGCGCGGGCGAGGCCAACGAGGCCGCCGATGCCGAGGTGGCGCGACGGCTCCGCGGCGCACCCGACCTGGTCTGGCCCAGGCCCCCGGCAGGCAGGCCGCCGGGCGCGCCAGCGACCGGACTGGTCACGACGGCCATCCGAGCCTCAACGGTGGATGCGCTCAAGGGGTACGCGAAGGTGCTCGGCACGTCACCCTACGTCGCGCTCCTCGCCTGTTACGGCGCGGCCGTCGCTACCGTCACCGGGCACGGCGACTTCGTCGTGAGCTCGCCGATGAGCCAACGCTCCAGTTCCGAGACCAGCGACGTCGTCGGGTGTCATATCGCAATGGTGTTCGTGCGGCTGCGTGGGTCGATGCTCGCCGGCGACCCGTCGGCTGTGCGCGCCGTCGCCGCCGCCGTCGCCGCGGCGCGGGGCGCACAGGACGTTCCGCTGGGGAAAGTACTCGATCTCACGGGCGCGCGGCGCGGTTCCCGCCCGCCGCTCGCGCAGACCCTGTTCGCGCTCCAGGACGATCCGGTGCCGCGGCTGGACCTGGTGGGCGCGGCGACCACCCTCGTGCGCCAGCCATACCTTGACCTGCCGGCCGACCTCCACGCCGAGCTCTGGCCCGGCGAGCACGGGGAACTGGCGGTGGATGTCTCGTACCGCATCGATGCGGTCGCCGTGGAGACGGCAGAAGATATCGCACACAGGTTCGTCGCGAGCGTCGACGCGCTCGTGGGACCGGCATCGTGGGGTGATGACGATCGAGGCCGTCGTGGATGACGCCATCATGGATCCGGGGCGGCTGACCGATCCGGCGGTGCACGCCCGTGGCGAGACGCGGGCTGTGTGGCGTTGGATGCGTCGACATGCGCCGGTTCACTGGCACGAGCCGGGAGTGTATCCGGGCTTCTGGTCGGTGACCCGATACGCCGACGTGCGGCGCGTATACCTCGACCATGCCACCTTCAGCTCGGCACATGGGGTGATGCTGCGGCCCATCACGGCCGGCGCTGACCCTGGCTCCGGCCTGACGCTGGCGCTGACCGACCCACCTCGGCACACCGCGATCCGCGCCCTTGTCGCCGACGCCTTTTCCGGCCGGCAGGTACGGTCATTTGAGGAGAACGTGCGGCGGTCGGCCCGCGCCGTGCTCGACGCGGCGCGGGAACGCCAGACATGCGATTTCGTCCACGACGTTGCGGCGCATCTGACCGTCGCCGTGATCGGTGCCATCCTGGGCATACCGGCTTCGGATCACGACGACGTGCTGCGCTGGACCAGCGAGTCGTTTGCTGCCGGCCGATCACTGGCCACGCACCACGAGCTGATGCGGTACGTGATCGAGCTCATCGACCTCTCGACAGCGGACCCGGGCGACGACGTCGTCGGCCGGCTCGTGGCCGGCACAGTCGACGGGGATCCGCTCTCCGACGTCGAGATCCTGCTGAACTGCGAGAACATCATTGGAGCGGCAGAGAATTCCGGGCTTTCGATCGCGGCCGGCATCGTCGCGTTCGCCGAGCACCCGGACCAGTGGTCGCTTCTCGTCCAGCGCCCGGATCAGTTGCCGAGCGCCGTCAACGAGATCCTTCGCTGGACCTCCAGCGCCAGTCACAGCATGCGGACGGCCACGGCACCGGTGTTGCTCGGCGACCACACGATCGCACCCGGCGACCGGGTCGTCGTCTGGTTGCCGTCGGCCAATCGCGACGAGGAAGTGTTTGTCGCGCCCGACGAGTTCCGGGTGACTCGACGCCCCAACCGCCACCTCAGCTTCGGCGCGGGGCCGCACGCCTGCATCGGTGCCGCGTTGGCCCGCATCCAGACCACCGTGCTCTTGTCTGAACTGCTCGATGCTGGCCTGCGGGTCGAGCCTGCCGGCCCCGCGGTGCCGGTGGCTTCCATCGTGGTGAGTGGCCCGGCCTATCTGCCGGTTCACATCGTCGCAGGCGGCCCGGGTGATGGTACGGAGGTGCCGCGGGCTCCCGTCGAGACAAGCCCCAACCACAGCCAGAGTAGAACAGAGTCCACAAGATTGAGGGAACGAGGCCAATGCTCGACATAACCGCTGATATCGTGCGCTCTCTGATTGATGAGCAATTCCCTGACTGGCGCGACCTGCCGATCGTCCCGGTGCCGCGCCAGGGTTGGGACAACAGGACGTTCCGCCTCGGTGACGAGCTGGCGGTGAGACTACCCAGCGCCGAAGGGTATGTGGCGGCCGTGGAGAAAGAGGAGCGGTGCCTGCCCATCCTGGCCAAGCACCTGCCCCTGCCGGTGCCGGAATCGCTTGCCATCGGCTCGCCGTCGCCGGTGTACCCGTTCCCTTGGTCGGTCCGCCGCTGGTTGCCAGGTGAACCGGTCGACAGCAGCCCGGCCGTCGACCGGACGACACTGGCACGCGATCTCGGCAGCTTCCTCACCGCGCTGCGCGACGTGCCGACCCGGCACGGCCCGGCCGGCGGCCAGCACTCGTACTTCCGAGGTTGCCACCCGAGTGTCTACAGCGAGCAGGTGGAAACGGCGCTGAGTCGCCTGGGCGACGCGGTCGACGTCAGCGCCTGCCAGACGATCTGGGCCGAAGCGCTGATCACCGCGTGGCCGCTCGCGCCCGTGTGGTTCCACGGCGACGTGGCCGCCGGCAATCTGCTGGTCGACGATGGTCGGCTCGCCGCCGTCATCGACTTCGGCACGTGCGGGGTCGGTGACCCCGCTTGCGACCTCGTCATGGCGTGGACCTACTTCACCGGCGACGAACGGAAGGTTTTCGCAAACGCGGTGGGCCTTCCCCTCGACACCTGGCGCCGGGCCCGCGGGTGGGCGCTGTGGAAAGCGCTGGCCACGATGGCCGGCCTGTCCAGCCCCGACCCCGAGGGCTTCCAGACAAAGGTACTAGTCCAGGTACTTGCCGACCCGGTCGTCTGACCGGCGGCACGACGCGCCGCAGTCACCAACCAGCTGGCATCCACGGCACCCTGTCACGGAGGAGCAAAGATGTCGATCGATCATCGGGACCTGTCGCGTCACCTCGCCGAACTTCGGCAGGTGGCGGCCGCCAAAGTCGAGCAGGACCGGCTGCCCACCGGCCTCGAGGCCGGCCTTCAGGTACGAAAGGATCTGAGCAAGCTTGGGCTGGACAGCTATGCCGTCGACCTGGAGACCAACGGGTATACGGTCCTTCCGCCGCACGTCGCCGGCCCTCCGGACCTCTGGCCCAGGCTACGGGACCTGATCCTGTCCATCGACGAGGAGGAGCAGCCCGACGCGCCCGAGCCAGGCCACTCCCGCGGCCGGAACCTCTGGCACCTGCTGCCCCGGGACCCGGTGTTCGAGCAGGCCCTCATGGCACCGGCGCCCCTCGCGCTGGTGGCGTATCTGATGGGATACCGGGCAAAGCTGAGCCAGTTTCGGGGAATCGTCAAGGACGACACGTCCGTGCTGCCCATGGAGATCCACGCCGACCACAGCCGAAAGGTTCCTGCCCCCTGGCCGAGCGACGCTCAGTACTGCACGGTCACCTGGGTGCTGAGCGAATACACCAGGGACAACGGCGCGGTGTGCGTCTTCCCCGGCACGCACAAGCTCTGCACCGATGTGCCTCGCGAGTTCGAAATGGCGCATGACCATCCCGATCTCGAGGTAATCGAGGCGGAGGCCGGCTCGGTCATCATCTGGCATGGTGGCCTCTGGCACGGCGCGGTTCCGCGTACCGCGCCGGGCAAGCGCGTGACCCTCGTGATGCCGATGGTCCGCTACCACCTGCTGCCGCAGGAGGTGTTCTTCGCTTCGACCACGCGCGAAATGCTGGAGCGCAACTCGTCCCGCTTCGCCGCGCTCATGGGTCTTCTCGGCGCGTGGCCGTGGGGTGCCGACGGTCCGGACACCGCCTACAAGCGACCAAGTTGGCTGTCGACGTCACGCGAAAACCGGTTCGCCTAGGGCGGCGTTGCCCGGCTGGCCGCGCCGCGCTTCGCCTCCGCCCACAGCTCGCGGAGCCGCTTGGGCGAAGCAGCCGCCAGATCTTCTCCGCGGGCGTCGATGTAGTCGAGCCGGGCAACGAACCGCCCTACGGCGCCGATGAGTACGTCGTCGGGATCCACGCCGAGCTGCCGTGCCACCTGCACCGCCGCGAACAGGATGTCGCCGACCTCGGCGGCGTTGGGATCGGCGCGGGCTTCCGCCACCTCATCCTCGACGTCGGCGAGGGCGGCGGCCAGATCCGGCAGCCCGAAGCCCATCCCCGCGCCGCGGTGCTGGGCACGCAACGCCGCAGCGAGAGCCGACTCGCTCCCAAACTCTCCATTATGGATATACAGTGATGAGTAGGGGCCAATGTCGATGTATTCGAGGTCGGCCCAGGTGACCGGCGCCACCGACTCGCCCGGCAGGCCTAGACGATGGGCGACGGTGACCGGCGCGGCCGCCTCGATGTCAGGCAGTCGGGCGGCCGCCGATATCCATCGCCGAGTCAACTCCGCCACGACGAGTCCACCCTGGCGCACCGAGGCAGCGTTGACCTCGGCGGCTCGCCGCACCCGGACAGCACGGTGGAACGGATCAATTCCGATGCGCTGCCACAACAGGTCGAGGAAGGATGTGCCGGGAATGACACGAAGCACCGCCCGGTGTCGTCTCACCAGCCACGCCACAACCGGCTCCAAGACGTACGGCGAGCCAGGAACAGCGAGCACCGACGGCGATCCCGCTTTGGCCGCGGCATCCAGGAGCAGGCGCGCGGCGGCGGGCGGATCGGTCGACGGCAGGGCAACGCCATCCGAAACATTCGACATCGCCGGGTGCTCGGGCGCGGTCGTGAACACGCTGCCGGCCGTCCGAACGGCGTCCACTGCGGCCCCGCACGCCATGTCGCGCGGCCCCGGACCGAGGCCGACAACGACAATCCGGTGCTGATCCAACGGAACGGCCTTTCCCGAGGGCATGCCGGGCCATCCGGCAGTTCAAAGACGACGATATACACACGGCTGTGTGCTCCCTGACCCGGGACACAGGCCCCCGCGAGAACGGAGTCAGGCGCATGTCGAGCCTCGAAAGTGATGCCCGCCTTCTGGCGTGGTGGAGATTTGAGGAGGGGGCGGGAGACGTTGTCGAGGACTCCTCCGGCAACGGCCACACCCTACGCCTCGTTGGCGACCCCGCCTGGGTCCGCGGCAAGCCCGGCGGCGCAGTCGCCCTGAACGGCAAGGATCAGCATCTGGAAACGGCCGGACCGGTACTGCGCACCGACGAGAGCTTGAGTGTGGCCGCGTGGCTGCGCCTGGACCGCGCGGTTGTCGGCGACTACCTTGCCTTTCCACCCGGGTGGTACGCCTTAACTGCTGTCAGCCAGCCAGGACCGGCGGCCGGGTCACTCACTCACTCGCCGTTCTATCTGGGCGTACGGGCGCGGGACGAGGACACCCCAGAGGTGATGAAGTGGTGTCTGGAGGTAGCGCCGGTCGACGGTGACCCGCCCGGTCCACCGTGGCCGTTTGTCTGGGAGAACGCTTTTTCTCCCGGTCAGCTCGACTCGTCGGTGCTCGATCGTTGGGTCTTCGTCGTCGGCGTCGTGGACAAGGAGTCACTGACCACTCACCTCTACCTGCCGGCGACCGGCGAGCACGGCACCGCGACGCTTGTCTCCCATTGGCCATTTTGGCAGGCCGACGCGCCCCTGCAGATCGGGCGGGCGTACTGGCGCAACGAGCCGGTCGACCAGTGGCCCGGGTCCGTCGGGCCGATCCGGCTGTTCGAGGGTGTGCTCACCCAGGACGACGCACAGCGGCTCTATCGCGAGGATCTGGGCGGCGACGAACCCGGCTGAGCGCCACCACGCCGCGTAGCCACGTCGACGAACGGTTGCTCGACGTCTCGAACCAGCAAAGCCATGGCCGACCGGGCAGGTTCGCAGTCGAGCAACCACCAGCGACCCATTCTGTGAAGACCAACCGCGTGCGGGTGTCGAACGACGGTAACGGGCCCGTGGGGCGGGGCCCGCCAACAGACGCGAAGGGGTTATGCGCGATGACCAGTAACGGGACGCTGGCGGCACAGGCATCGACCGTGGCCAGCGGCCGCGGCGAGCGGAACCGAGCGCTGGTCTATACCGGCACCATCGGCGTCACCACCCTGGCATTGGCTGGACTCATGGGATGGCTCACGCGGTCACTGGGCGGCGGGGCCGTGCTCGCGTGGTGGGCAGGACTTCTGGCGGTACCGGTGACCAGTCGTATCGCCCAGCAGGCGGTGCACACGGTGCTGCAGGCCATCCTGCCGGATGCCGCGCCACTGTCCGACCTGGACGCTCAGGCGACCGAGGCCGCGGTTGCCAGAACCTGCTTGGTGTATCCCGTCATCGTGCACGATGAGCAGGACGTCGAGGATCTCCTGACGACAATGCGCGATTCGCGGCGGGACGCCGGATCCGGGTTCGTCGCCCACGTGGCGCTGGTGGACTTTGCCGACGGGAACTCCCCCACCCATCCCGGGGACGAAAAGCTGAGCCGTCTCATCGAAGATCGCATCCGGGTCGCGCATGACTGTGCTCCCGGCCCACCGATGTTCGCGCTTTTCAGAGCCAGGAAGTGGAATTCGGCCGACGGCGTCTGGATGGGTTGGGAGCGCAAGCGCGGGAAAATTGTGGAATTCGTGCGCGTGGTCAACGGGTCACAGGACACGACGTTCCTGGCTAACCGGACGGCCACGGCAGCGCTTCAAGGTGTGCGGTTCGTTATCACGCTCGACGTGTGTAGCCGACTGTGTCCAGGTAGCGCTCGGCAACTCGTCGCCACGATCGCCCATCCCGACAACTGCCCGGTCGTCGACCGGGAAACCGGTCAGGTCGTGTCTGGTTTCACGTTTCTCCGCCCACTCATCGCTTCCAGACGAGCGCGGACCCTCTTCGCTTGGGCGACTCGAGCCAAGCAGCGCTCAGCCAAGATCACGGTCATGCAACAGCTCTTCGGCCGGGATCATTTCTTTGGCCAGGGAATCTTCGAGGTCACCGCATTCGCAGCCACCTTGAACGACAGCCTCCCGGAAAACGCCGTACTTAACCACGACAAGATCGAGGGCATGTACGCTCGCGCGGCCTACGAGAGCCGCGCAATGATCATCGAGGACTCCCCCGAAGACTATCTGGCCTCCCGACTTCGCGACCATCGATGGGCACGAGGAGACATTCACCTCATCCCCTGGCTTTTCGCCGGTCCGAAGTCGACATTGCGAAGACTCCCCCTGCTGGACCGATACCGTGTGCTCGACGACGCCGTGGGTCACCTGTTGCCACCGGTGAGCTTGGCGCTGTTGGCCTGCGGCTGGCTGGCCCTGCCAGGCGCCCGAGCGGGGCTGTTCGCCGCCGTGGTGGTACTGGTGCCACTGCTGGCTGGTCACGTGCTGTTCCGCCCAATACTGGCGATCGCCCGACCGTTTCGGCGACGGTTCATATCCGGCCCGACGACGGAGTTGGTGGGGCATCCGTTCCTTCGAGAACACTACAGACACGTCAGACACAAGACTCTTGCGGAGTTGGCGAGCCTTCCGACGGGAATCCTGCTCATGGCGGACCGGGCGGTCACCCTCACCGACGCGGTGGTGCGAGCGGGATACCGCACCGTCGCTAGCCATCGGGGAATCCTGCAGTGGACAGCAGCGCGGACGCAGACCCGGCAGCTGAGGGACGGCGTATGGGTGCGCTATCGCACGATGAGGGCGTCCTGCGTACTCAGCCTGGTTCTCGCCGGCGTCATTTGGTCGGTCAACCCATCAGCGTTGCCATTCGCGGTGCCGCTGCTCATGCTGTGGTTGGTGGCGCCGCTCGCGGTCTACTACTCGGCCAAACCCACCGTCCGGATACCGTTCACGACTCGATGAGGGCTCCTACCGACATCGAGCGCCTTCGCGGTCATCTGCGAGAGCCGTATCGTCCCATCGACGATCAACTAACTTCAACGAGCCAGGGGGTTCGGGCATGGCGGTCGAGGATGCGGCGCAGCCACCGGCGCTGCTGGACTTCCGAGTATCAGCGCTTGTGGCGACTGCGGCTGAGCGAATTCGGCTGGCACGGCTGCTGGCGTTGGCCGGTCCTGGGCTAGTCACCGGAATCATCGCGGCGGGAGTCGCCATGGCGACGTCGGCACCGCTGACGGCGTTGGGTACCGGCGCTGTGGTCGAGAGCGTCGTCGCCGGTGGGGGCATTGCCCAGATGGTGGTGCCGCTCGCGATGGTGGCTGGCGGCGTCCTGTTGCGTCACCTCGGCGAGTCGCTGCTGGAGTTGCTGAACTGGCTGGCCACCCGCCGGATTGACAGTGCGGCGCGCAGTCGGGTGAGGACAACGGCGTTGAGCCCAGCGTTCATCGACCACCTGGCCGATCCTCGCTTCGCTGCGGAGGTGACCCGAGCCTCAGACCAAGGTGAGACGTGGCGTCTCCGGTCACCCGGCACGGCGGCGACCGGCCAGGTGGTACTGCTGGCTCGGCTGGTGTCGGCGGTGGGTGCCGCCGTCGTCGTCGCGGCCTATTTTCCGTGGCTGGCGGTGGGGCTGCTGGCAGGTTCCCTGTTGATCCGGGCGATCACCCGCCGGCAGTGGATCTACCTGGAGCGGTTGGTTGATGGTTTCGCCGATGCGCAGCGCCGGGCTGAGTACTGGACTGAGCTGGCCGCGGGGCCGGCCGCGGCAAAGGAGATCCGGCTGTTCGGGCTGGCGCCGTGGGTCGTGGGGCGCCGGCGAGAGGCTCATTCCGCCTGGGCGACGCTGTACTCGACGGAGGTGCGCGGAATCCTGCGGCGGCAGTGGGTCACGATCCTCATCGCCGCCGGTGCCAGCCTGGCCGCGCTACTGATCCCCGGGTTGGCCGCTCTTGATGGACGGCTGAGCCCCAGTGGGCTGGCGGAATGCCTGGCCGCGGCGTGGGCCATTTTCAGCATCAGCTTCATGGGCGTTGAGGCGTTGAACGTCGAGTACGGTGTCGGCGCCGTGCATGCGTTGGATCGGCTGGCCGCCCGCTACGGCACACCGGCACCCAGGACGAGTGCTACGGACACCGCCGGGGCCACAGCAGCCACCGTCGAGCCGGGCCCGCCCAGGGTGGGCTTCGAGCAGGTGCGGTTCGGTTATCCGACTGGCGACCGGCTGGTGCTGGATGGGCTGGACCTCGACATCCACCCCGGTGAGGTGCTTGCCATCGTCGGCCTCAACGGTGCCGGGAAGACGACGCTCATCAAGCTCCTGGCCAGCTTGCACCGTCCGCAATCCGGCCGGGTCACGGTGGACGGGGTTGACATAGCCCGCCTGGATCCCGTGGCATGGCGGCGTCGCATGGCCGTGGTCTTCCAGGATTTCGTGCACTACCCCTCCACGTTGCGCGACAACATCCGGATGTCGGCGCCAGAGGCGTCCGCCGACGACGAGGCGATCATGGCGGCTCTCGAGGCTGCCGGTGCGCGGGAGATCATTGAGCGGCACGGGGAAGGTCTGGACACCCCACTGTGGCGTGCTGACGCCGGCGGCACCGACCTGTCCGGCGGACAGTGGCAGAAGATCGCCATCGCCCGGGCGATCTTCGCGGTCCGCCACGGCCGCACGGTCCTGGTGTTGGACGAACCCACGGCCCACCTGGATGTCGCGGCCGAGGCTGAGTTCTACCGGCAGGTCGTCGCGGCGGTAGGTGATGTGTCGGTCGTCCTGATCTCGCACCGGCTGTCGACGATCCGTGACGCTGACCGGATCGTCGTGCTGTCCGACGGGCGAGTCGCCGAGGCGGGCAGCCACGAGGAACTGATGCATCTCAACGGAACCTACGCGCGGCTGTTCCGGCTGCAGGCGGACCGCTTTGCGGGTGTGTCATGAGGCGGATGCTGGGCATCACCGCGGTATCGCTACGGCTGACCTGGCGCGCGTACCCGCTGGGCACGGTGCTGGGGGTCGGCCTGACCGTGGCGCTGGCCGGCGCGGCTGCCGGTACCGCCGTCAGCCAGCGCTGGCTGATCGATTCCGCAGGTATGGGCATGCTGCCGGGCTTAATCAGCGCGGTTGCGTTGGGTGTCGCCGTGCACATCGTCACCTTGACCCTCGGCCGGGTAGCGGGCAACCTGCGGGTTGATCTCGCCGACCGGGTCGCGGCGACACTCGTCGAGGACATTCTGACCGCCACGGCCAAGGTGCCCGACATTGAGCATCTTGAGCGGCCCGAGCACCTTAACCGGTTGTCGCTGCTGCGTCGCGGCGCCTGGGCGCTGGCCTGGTCATGCTGGTCACTCGCGGAGACAGCCTGCGCGGTCGCCAGCCTGGCCCTGAGCGCGTGGCTCCTCGTCGACATCCACCCGGTACTGATTGTCCTCGTCATCGGGACCGCGCCGGTGCTGCTAGCGGGGCGGCGAGCGCAACGTTTGCTCGGGCAGGCGCGCGACGAGGTGGCCGGGTCGCTACGGCAGGAGGCCCAGCTACACGATCTGTGTATCAAGCCCGACCCTGCCAAGGAAGTGTGGATCGCCGGAGCCGGCCCCGAGTTGGACCGAATGGCGCGTGCGGCGTGGCAGACGGCAACTCGCCGGGAGGTTGCCGCCAGGCTGCGGGGTCTGGTCTGGTCGTACGCCGGTTGGGCGACCTACACCGCTGGGCTCGCAGTGGCTGTCATCGTGGTGGCTGATGCCGCGATGCACCACCGCGCCTCGGTGGGTGACGTGGTGCTGGTTCTGAGCCTGTCGAGGGAGCTGCGCTCACAGGCGGCCGGGACGATCGGCGGTCTCGGGGCCGTGGCGGAGGCCGGTCGGATCGCCGGCCACTACAACTGGCTTCGGCAGTACGCGGCTTCCCGGCAACGCAGTGGCGCCACCGCCCCGGACCGCCTGACGAGCGGAATCCAATTGCGTGGCGTAACTTTCTGCTATCCCGGCACCGACATTCCGGTGTTGCAGGATGTCGACATGGATCTTCCGGCGGGGGCAACGATCGCCTTGGTCGGCATCAACGGCGCCGGGAAGAGCACCCTGATCAAACTCCTGTGCGGCCTGTACCAACCCGACCATGGCGTCATCACGGTGGACGGGACTCCGCTCGCTGACCTGGACCCGGCCAGCTGGGCGGCACGCTGCTCCGGCGTTTTCCAGGACTTCGGCAAACTGCAGCTGTCGGTCCGCACGGCGGTCGGCGTGGGAGATCTCCGGCGCATCGATGTCCCGCAGGCTGTCCCGAACGCGGTCGAGCGGGCCGGCGCTGCCGGCCTCGTCGCCGCGTTGCCTCAAGGGCTGGACACCCAGCTAGGACATGTGTTCGGCGGTGCGGAACTGTCGCACGGTCAGTGGCAGAAACTGGCTCTGGCCCGCGCTTTCATGCGTGAGCAGCCGCTGCTCCTGGTGCTCGACGAGCCGACAGCGGCGATGGATCCACAGGCCGAACACGACCTGTTCGAAACCTTCGCCCAGCAATCGCGGGCGGCATCCACCCGCTCCGGAGCGGTAACGCTTCTGGTCTCCCACCGATTCTCCACGGTGCACATGGCTGACCGGATCTTTGTGCTGTCTGACGGGAGAATCGTCCAATCGGGGACACACAGCGAGCTCCTGGCGGCCACCGGTCCGTACGCAACCCTCTACACGGCGCAAGCCCGGGCGTACGGGTGAGCGCCCGGACAAGCCGAATCGCTTCCGGTCAAGACGGCTGTCCATCTGGGGTCGAACGTGCCCGTACGCCCTGCCGACAGGTACCAGGGCAGATCTGACGTCATTGGCCAGCGCGGACCAGGGTGGCCCCCGGCGTGTCGGGCCAGAAACACCTCCGTGACACGGTCCCGGTGACCCGCCTGCGAAGTGGTCGGTCAGGGCAGTGGATCAGGAGGCTGTGGCGGGCTTTCTGGTGGCGTCGGCCGAGGTGACGCCGTGCGTGGGGCGGCGGGTGAGGACCTGGGGGCCCGAAGCCGTGATGGCGACGGTGTGTTCGGAGTGTGCGGCGCGGGAGCCGTCGGCGGAGCGGATCGTCCAGCCGTCGTTGTCGAACCTGATTTCGTCGGTGGAGCGGCAGAACCAGGGCTCGATGGCGATGGTGAGGCCGGGGTGCAGTTTCATGCCGCGGCGGGCGCGGCCGTTGTTGGCCACGTGCGGGGCCTCGTGCATGGTGCGGCCGATGCCGTGGCCGCCGAACTCGGCGTTCACGCCGTAGCCGTAGGAATGGGCGACCTCGCCGATCGCGGCGGAGATGTCGCCGAGGCGGCCGCCGGGCTGGGCGGCGGTGATCCCGGCCTCCAGTGCGACCTCGGTGGCCTCGATCAGCTTCAGGTCGGCCGGGTCGGGGGTGCCGACGATGACGGAGAGCGCGGAGTCGGCGACCCATCCGTCGATGCCGACTGCCATGTCGATGCTGAGCAGGTCACCGTCCCGCAGACCATAGTCGTGCGGCAGGCCGTGCAGCACCGCGTCGTTGACCGACAGGCACAGCACGTTGCGGAACGGGCCGCGGCCGAACGAAGGGGCGTAGTCCCAGTAGCAGGATGTCGCGCCGCGTTCGGTGATCCGGCGGCGGGCGTGGTGTTCGAGGTCCATCAGGTTGACGCCGACCGCGGCGACATCGCTCAGCTCGGCGAGCAGTTCGCCGACGAACTGGCCGGCCACCGCCATCCGGCCGATCTCCTCGGCGGACTTGAGCTCGATCACGACAGCCTCCCCCTCCGGATGCGGTATTTCTATACCGGTATTTTTATACCATGCCAGGTCGGGACGCCCGAAGGGGATATCCTGCTGGCATGGTTCGCCAGCCACTCACCGCCGAACAGATCGCAGCGGGCCAGCGCCTCGGAACCGCCCTGCGGGCCGCGCGGGCCGGCCGCAGCCTCGTCGAGGTTGCCCTGGCGGCCGGCATCTCCCCCGAGACGCTCCGCAAGATCGAGGCGGGCCGCCTTCCGGCACCGGCGTTCGGCACTGTCGTCTGCCTCAGCCAGGCCCTGGAGATTCCCCTCAGCGACCTGGCCGACGTCTGGCTGGCCGACACGCCCATCCGCCAAGCGTCCTAGCCTGGGTGATTCACCCTGATCGCAGGTGGACTGTTCACCGGCACGCAACTGAGCGGGGTTGCCCGCCCGCGAGAGACCCAGGACCGTCCGGTCAGTTCAACGCGCCCGGGCGCCTGGCGTATCGGGCCTGGCCACGCCGAAGCTGATCAGGCGGTTCTGGGCCTTGCCGCGTCCTGCTTCCCGGCGTGATCGATGCGGGGCAGACGAACGGCCGCCACGGTGGCGGCCGATTCCCGAGAGTGAATCAGTGGATGTACTCGGCGGCCTCCCGCCCGGCCGGTCCGGCGAACGACCAGGCGACCAGCCCGCCGAGCGCGAGCACGCCCGCCGTCACCGCGGCCGCCGTGTTCTGCGGCCCCTGCGCCTGCCACGTCGCGACGGCACCCCCGGTCCCGTCCTGGGGATACACCGCCGCGATGGTCGTCCAGAGCAGGGGCAGCAGCCACGCCCGGGCGGCGCCGATCGTCGCGGTGCCCAGCGCGGTCAAACCCAGCAGACCGGCCGCGTCGCGGACGACCAGTGCGGCCGGGCCGAACCGGGCCGCGGTCGGCAACGTGGCGGACAGGACGAGCGAGACGACCAGCAGGGCGGCGACCAGGTGCACGACCCGCCGCCAGGGCCAGCGCATCGCCGCGGTACGTTCCAGGTGGTCGTCCGGTCCGGCCAGGGTGGTCGACAGCACCGCGACCATCAACAGCACGGTCAGCACGACCGTGACGCGGGCGGCGTCCCGGCTGTCCGCGAGCGCGAGCCACAGGCCCCAGATGAGCACCGCGCCGCCGACGCTCACCGCCAGCGCGAGCGGGACCCGCCGCGAGCGCAGGTACAGCAGGGTCCAGGTCATCGGGCGCTCCGGGACAGCAGTCCGGCGCTGTCCGCGCAGGCCCGGACGGCGCGGTGGACGGCGGTCACGCGGGCCAGCGCCTCGTCCTCGGGCAGTTGCCGCAGACCCTGCCACAACTGGACGGCTTCGGCGTTCAACGCCGGGTCCTCGAAGAGGGCGCCGGGGATGACGCCGACGTCCGACCGTGGCTCCTGCCCGAGCAGCCAGTAGGCCGCCGCCCGCTCGACCACCGGGTCGCGGTCGCGGCAGTCCCGGTCACTCTCGACGCCCAGCCCGGCAACGATCTCCGGCACCACCGCGCCCGGATGGGCGAGCCCGCCGTGGTCGTCGGTCCGGACCGGGATCCGTACGACGTCGTCGCGCCGGGGCGGCTGGGGCGTGCCGGCATCGTACGTGCGGGTGTCCTCGTGCACCGCGCTCGGCGCACCCGGCAGCCGGGCCAGCCGGGCCAGGCCGTCGCGGGCCAACGGGGTGAGCGCCGCGAGCACGTGGGCGTTGACCCGGCTGACACAGACCTTCGGCGCGTCGTCGGTACACACCAGTTGCCGTGCGACCGGGTCGATCGGCGTGTCCAGGGCTGCCGTGTCCCGGGGCACCACCGCGCTCGCCGCGGTCACCCCGAGCAGCACCGGCAGCAGTGCGGCCGTACGGACACGCCAGCCGCCGGCCACGACCAGCACCACACCGGCGACCGCGAGCGCGGCCATCCAGATCGCGTGTGCGCCGCTGACCCGGTTGTCGATCGTCTGGAAGGCATGGTGCTGACTCGTGCCGTAGATCGGCGACAGCACCGCAGCCAACCAGTCCGGCCGGATCTGCAATCCGAACATCGTCAGCAGGACACCGGCCACACCCAGCGCGGGAGCGGTCGCCAGGGCGGGCAGCAGCCGCCCGATCCCCAGGCCGAGCCAGGCCGCACCGATCAGGGACAGCACGCCCACCGCCGTGACGACGGTGAAGTTCACCACCGGGAAGTAGCGGGCGGTGGTGATGATCCAGGCGGCGCCGGCCAGGATCGCCAGCAGGTACCCGGCCGCCAGCGCGACGGCCATCGCACCGAGGACCGGTGCCATCCGCTGCCCGCGGGGGCGGGGCGTGGTCGCGAACAGTTCGCCGACCTTCGCCCGGTGCTCCCGGCGGCCCTGCCAGGCGCCGGCGGCGAGGGCGAGCGGCCACAGGAGCAACGTGTACTCGCGCGCGGTCATGGCCAGCGACATCCAGCCGCTCGCCCACCGGCCTGGCGCGACGTAGAGGGCGGCAACCGCGATCACCAGCATGATCAGCGCCGCGCCCGGGGCGGCGGACCGGCGCAGCTCGACTCCGAGGACGTTCATCGGGCGGCCTCCGCGCGGTGCCGGCGCAGGACAGCCGAGTAGCCGCGTTCGGCGGCGCTGTCTCCGGCGTGGTTCGGGTCGCCCTGCCCGGATAGGTCCGCGGCAGTGCCCTGCCACACCAGCCGGCCCTCGTTGACCAGGACGACCTCGGTGCAGGCGGCGGCCACGTCCTCGACCAGATGGGTGGAGACCAGCACGCAGGTGTCCGTGCCGAGGTCACGCACCAGTTCCCGGAAGTCGAGGCGCTGCTCCGGGTCGAGGCCGACCGTCGGCTCGTCAAGCAGCAGCAGGCGTGGATCGTTGACGATGGCCTGGGCGATGCCGGCCCGGCGCAGCATGCCTCCGGACAGCGTCTTCATCCGGGCGTCGGCCTTCGCGGTCAGCCCCACCCGGTCGATCGCCCGCTGTACCGCCGCGGCCAGTCCGGCCTTGGGCATCTCCTTGAGCCAGGCCATGTACCCGACGAACTCACGGACCGTGAACCGCGGGTAGAAGCCGAAGTGCTGGGGCAGGTAGCCCAGCTGACGGCGGACCAGCCGGAGGTCGGACCGACCGTCCACCGGGTGCCCGAGCAGCGCCAGCCGTCCGCCGGCCGGGTTGATCACCGTGGCCAGGGCCCGCATCAGGGTGGTCTTGCCGGCACCGTTCGGGCCCAGCAGACCGTGCACGCCGGCACCCAGGGCCAGGTCTAGACCGTCCACCGCCAGGTGCCGGCCGGCGCGGACCCGTAACCCCTCGGCATGGACAGCCCAGGGGTGGGTGGTGGCGGCAGTCTCGGCCGCGCTCACCGCACGCATCATCGTTTCCCCTCATTTCGGATGCGCTGCGCCGTCGGCCATTGCCGTGGGGCACGTGCCGCTGTCGCAAGCGCTGGATTGGTCGGTTGCTGGTGGACAGTCGGCGCCGTGGGACGCCTCGGTCGGGGTCAGTTGCTGTTGGACAGGCGCCGGAAGCTGCCGGCGCGGGTTGTCGCCCAGCCGGCGAGCAGCACGGTGGTCAGTGCCCACAGGCCGGCGCTGTCCGCCTGCAGCAGCACCGGCAGCCGCGCGGTGGCCAGGCTGGGCAGCACGACGGCGAGCGTCCAGGAAGCGGCCAGGCCGACGGCGGCACGGCGCACGCCGACCAGGGTGCCGAGCAGGAGGGTGGCGACAGTGAACGCCAGGCAGGGCAGCAGCATCAGCGCCAGCGAGGCACCGGTCCCGGCACCGACGGCGACGAGCGCCGGGATGACCAGGACCAGGGCGGCCACGGTGCGCCGCAGCACCATCGTCAGCCCGGCAGCCGGGGTGCCCGCGATGAGCTCCCAGCACGGATCGGTACGCCGGCTCCAGGCGGCGGCCACCCCGGGCAGCGGTGCCACCGGGGCGAGCAGCAGCACCAGCGACGGCAAACCGGTCTCCAGGATCGTGAGCAGCGCCGCGCAGCCGAGGACCGCGCCCGTCATGACCAGCCACGGCAGCAGGACCACCGTCATCCACCGATACCGCAGCTGCCGGGCGCGGCCAGCCGGGACGGGGCCGGCGGAGATCTCCCGGTCCAGCCCGGTCGCCACCCGGTCGATCAGGGCTCGGCTCTGCGGGGTCGTGCTGCCGGCCAGCCGGGCGCGACAGTCGGCGCAGTCCTCGAGGTGGACCTCGACCGACCACACGGTGGCCTCATCGAGCCCAGGGTCGGCGGTGGCGTACCGGTCGATCACCGTAAGGGTGGGATGGCGGGTCACGACAGTGCCTCCCGCAGGGCGATCCGGGCGCGGCGTATCCGCGACTTGACGGTGTTCTCCGGTACGCCCAGTAGCACGGACGTCTCCCGGACGGTGAGCCCGTCCAGGACGGTGGAGCGAAGCACCTGCCGCACCTCCAGGGGCAGGACGAGCAGCGCCTGTTCGAGTTCCTGGCCGACGCGGGCGGCCATCACCTCGTCCTCGGCCGCCGGGACCGTGCTCTCCGCCAGTGTCACCGGGGGTGTCCGTGCCTGTCGGGCCCGCCGGCGGAAGGCGTCCACGAGACGGTGCGCGGCGATGGTCCACAGCCAACCCACGGTGCTGCCCCGGGCGTCGGTGCCGGCGAAGCCGCCCGCGGCCCGCCACACCGCCAGGTACGTCTCCTGCAGCACATCGGCGACCACGTCGGGGTCGGCGCACCGGCGCCGCAGCCGAACCTCGAGCCACGGAGCGGTACGCCGGTACAACTCGTCGAACGCCTGCCGGTCCCCGCGGGCAACGCGGCGTACGAGGTCTTCCTCGTCAGTCGCGTCCAGGTGTCGTTTCACACCCGGTAAGACGACCTCCCCCGTCGGATCGGTGCGGGACAGGGTGTGACCCGCGTCACGACCGCCTCCCGCC